>CAIRFY010000001.1 GCA_903877945.1 uncultured Oscillochloris sp.
AAGCTGAATGTACCCATTTTGAAACATGCCTAAGGCAGCGTATGCCGCGCCTGCTCATACCAATCAATCGTCTTGCGCAGACCATCCTCGAAGCGCGTGGTGGCCACGAATCCGAACCAGTCGCGGGCGCGGCTAACATCCAGCTTACGTCGGGGCTGACCGTTGGGCTTGCTGGTGTCCCAGGTGATGGTGCCCTGGAATCCGGTCAGGCGGGCGATCATTTCCGTGAGATCCCTGATGCTGATCTCATAGCTACTCCCGAGATTGACCGGCTCGCTGCCGTTATAACGCTCGGCGGCGAGGACGATGCCCTCGGCGGTGTCTTCGGCATACACAAACTCGCGGGTGGGCGAGCCGTCGCCCCAGGCGATCATCTCGCTGGCCCCAGCCTCGCGGGCCTCGATGCACTTGCGGATGAGGGCGGGGATAACATGAGAACTGCTGGGATCAAAGTTATCGCCGGGGCCATAGAGATTGACCGGGATCAGGTAGATGGCGTTGAATCCATATTGCTGACGGTACGCCTGCCCCTGCACGAGCAGCATCTTTTTGGCGATGCCGTAGGGCGCGTTGGTTTCCTCAGGGTAGCCGTTCCAGAGATCTTCCTCTTTGAAGGGTACGGGCGTAAACTTAGGATACGAGCAGACCGTGCCGATGGTGACGAATTTCTCAACCCCGGCCCGCCACGCCTCGTGCATGAGCTGGGTGCCCATCATGAGGTTCTCGTAGAAGAAGTCAGCGGGGTGTTCACGGTTCGCGCCGATGCCGCCAACGCGGGCGGCCAGGTGCAGAATGATATGGGGGCGGGCATCGGCGATCAGACGATCAGCCGCCGTACCATCCACCAAATTATACTCCCGGCTACGCGGGACAACGATCTGCGCTGCGCCATGCGCCCGCAGGCGCTCGACAACGATGGAGCCAAGGAACCCCGAGCCGCCGGTGACGACAACGCGCTTGCCATGCCAGAACCCGCTCTGGTCAGGCCACGATTCGCTTGATTGTGGGATCATAGAACACTTACCTTCGTGGGAGGATTCTGGTTCTTCTTCTATTCGACGTGAGGGCTGGGGACAATACCTCTCACATAACGAACCTACCGCCGAACAGCCCTCACCCCCCAGCCCCCTCTCCTTGAGCGGGAGAGGGGGAGTCGGATGCGTCCTGGTGCGGAATCTCCCCTCTCTCCGTGAGGGAGAGGGGTCGGGGGTGAGGGGGCACGGTCGGCTTATTCGAACAGTATTGGATTTAAACCATGTCTTCATTGCCGGAAGCCGCCGCATTATAGCATGTCCATCCTGACACAAGCGATATAAAACGGTAGGGCTACATTAAAGTCGTGTGATCGCCGAACAGCCCTCACCCCCCAGCCCCCTCTCCTTGAGCGGGAGAGGGGGAGTCGGATGCATCCTGGTGCGGAATCCTCCTCTCTCCCCGTGAGGGAGAGGGGCAGGGGGTGAGGGTCGGCGAGCGACTTTGACACAAGCGATATAAAACGGGGATTATGTTTGACGCATGCCCATCGCTGGCCTATACTCACAGCAATGCCATGAAAATTGCAATCCTCGCCGATATTCACGCCAACCTGGCAGCGCTGCAGGCTACAATCGACGACATTGATGGGTGGTCGCCCGATGCGGTGATCGTCGCTGGCGATATGGTGAACCGGGGGCCGCAGTCGGATGACTGCCTGGATCTGGTGCTGCGCCTGCGCGATGAGCGCGGCTGGCAGGTGATCGCGGGCAACCACGAGGGCTACGTGCTGCGCTACGCGGTCGACTGCGCCCGGCCCGACTTCCCTACCAGCGGCCCGCACTACGAGTTCAGCCGCCTGATCGGCTGGGCCTACAGCCAGTTGTCTACCCGTATCCCGGCCATCGCTGCCCTGACCGAGCAGGTGGACATCGCTACGCCCGCCGGGGTCATGCGCGTGTTGCACGCCTCGTTGCGCCATAACCGCGACGGGGTACTTGCGAATTCCAGCGACACAGAGCTACGCCAGCAGATCGACCCGGCGGCGGCGGTGTTTTGTGTCGGCCACACGCACATGCCCTTTGTGCGTCGGGTTGACGACACCCTGCTCGTGAACGTCGGCTCGGTGGGCCTGCCCTTTGACGGCGACACGCGGGCGGCCTACGCACGGCTGAGCCTGGGCCGGGCGGGCTGGAGCGCCGAGATCCGCCGCGTAACCTACGACCTGAGTGTCACCAAGCGAGTCTTTGTGCAGGGCGGGGCAATGGAGGCAATTGGGCCGATGGCCGAAATTATGCTGCGCGAGATGCAGACCGGCACGTCGCTGATGTTCGATTTCCTGCCGCGCTACAACCAGCCAATTCACTCAGGCGCGATCACCGTCGCCGACGCGGTGCGCCAGTTTTTAGATGGGTAAGATCTGGGACTGCGCCCCAGATCCGCTGTGATGCGAAGGAATGGCACTAAGGAGAAGCAGGGGAGTGATGGGCAGGGGGAGCTGTTTTGAGGCAGTAGAGCAGAAGTAACCCTGTCACGCTGAGCGAAGCGAAGCGTCCCGGCGATGATAATGCAGATCGGGACGCTTCGCTTCGCTCAGCGTGACACTATGACAGGGTTACTTCTGCGGTATTGCGTTTTGAGGGCTGAAAGCTGAAGCACGTAGGGGCTGCTGAGGAACATCCATCCTTGGCAGCCCCTTCGGCAATCGTACGCGCTACTTCGTCAAGGTCTTGCGGCGTGTGGGCCGCTTGCGCTCCGACTTGCGGGTCAACCCAATGAGGGCAACCTCGTTGGAGTCGGGGCCGTATTGGGCCAGCACCTGCGTACGCGCCCCCACCACGGCATCGTGATAGGTATGGGAGGTCGTGGCCCGACGCGCACGGATCTGCATAAGCGCCTGCTCGGCCATCTGCTCCTCCTGCTCCTCGTGAATGAGCACGGTCTGAATCCGCAGCAACTCGGCGGGGTTATGGATGGGATTGATGTACTGGAAGGTGGGTATATTCTGGAGGGCCATGACCGTCTTGTGGTCGTCAGCGAGGGCGGGAGGGGGAACCGGGGCGATTTGGCGCAGCATGGGTGGGTCCTTCCTTGGTAGATTGGCGTTGACGTGTCGCCCCAATGGGCGCACGGGCCTACTATATGTAAGCCCGCTTACCAAAGTGTAACCAATGTGCGCGTGTTTGGACGCGAAGGGTCGGCTCTTTCTCACCAAGAGGCGAGTCTTTCTCGTCACGAGGCGAGTCTTTCTCGTCACGAGGCGAGTCTTTCTCGTCACGAGGCGAGTCTTTCTCGTCACGAGACGAGTCTTTCTCGTCACGAGACGAGTCTTTCTCGTCACGAGACGAGTCTTTCTCGTCACGAGACGAGTCTTTCTCGTC
>CAIRFY010000002.1 GCA_903877945.1 uncultured Oscillochloris sp.
CCCCTGCCCCTCTCCCTCACGGGGAGAGGGGAGTTTCTTCATCAGGATGCGCTCGGCTCCCCCTCTCCCGTTCAGGGAGAGGGGGCTGGGGGGTGAGGGCTGTCCGGCGACCACACGACTTTGCACATGCCCTGCCGGTACCTATCGGGCACGCTGACCTTGACGTGGCCCTACCTTTTGACAGCTCTGCACAACACGTTACAATGAAGACCGTAGCAATACATACGTGACATCATATGACAGTACGGCCCGACCAATCAGCGCAGATGCTGTCTGCGTTTGGCACGGCGGCGCGCTTGCTCCAGGGCGATGATCCGTTGCACCTCAGGCTGCACCGGTTTTTTGATCTGCTCCGCGATACCCTTCACCACCGCGATACGCGGCTCACCTGCTGGCTTCAGTCGGTGGGGCCGGGCAGCACTCGTCAGCAGTACTACTCGGCCGATGCCTGGCCCTACCCCTGGGACGATAGGCTGGCCCGTGCGGTGGCACGTGGTGGTGTGATCGCACGGCGGGTGATCACGCTTGGTGGCGATAGCGCGGGCGGCAGTCAGCTTCCGGCGGTGCGGGCGGCCTACCTGGGTGCGCCGATTATGTGGGGCGGTCGGCTCTGGGGGATCTTTGAACTGCGGGCCGAAGATGTGGATGGTCTGCAGGTGGCGACGGATGAACTGATCAATGGCCTGCTGCCACAACTGGCGGCGGTGATCGCCCGCGAAGGTGAGTATCCGTCCGGTCAGCGCGCCAACGAGCGTGCCGGCGACACCCCGACCGGGCTGACGTTGCGCGCCCAGGACAAGCAGCAACTGGTCGCGCTGAACGGGAGCCTGGATGAAGCTATCGACCTACACGCCTTGCTCAGCCTGCTGCTGCGTCGCGCCCTTGAGGTGAGCGGTGCCGAGACGGGCGCGGTGGCCCTGGTCGATCACGAGCGGGCCGAGTTGGTGCTGCATACGTGTGAAGGGTTTGGGGACGAGGCGGGCGCGAGCTTGCAGAGCGGCCCGCGTCAACGCTGGAGTGTGGAGACCGGGCTGGCGGGTAGGGTTGTCCAGAGCGGGCGCGCCTTGCTGGTGCGCGATGTAACGGTTGAGCCGGGGCTGCACGCGGCGGGCGCGGGGCTGCGCGCCGAACTGGCTGCGCCGATTGTGATTGGCGGGCGCACCGCCGCCGTGATCATCCTCAGCAGCCCGCGCTCCAATGCCTTCGGCGATGACCAACTCTCGTTTGTGCGGGCGCTCTGCGCACGAGCGGCGCTGCCACTGAGTCGTGCGATGCACTACCAGGAGGCAATCGAAAGTTCGCTGTATCTCGGCCAAGTCTTTAGCAGCCTACCTACGGGTCTGGCCCTGATCGACATTCATGGCAAGGTGCTGCGCTCAAACCCGGCCTGGGACTCGCTCTGGGGTCTGCACGGTCGCGTTGTCCGCGAGAGCTTCCACGTCTCCCTGGATCTGATTGCGCACCTGTTGCCGCGTCTGCACGATCCGCTGAGTATGACCCAGTTCTGCGACACAATGCAGCGATCACCAGCCAAAGATCTGATTACCACCGTCCACCTGACCCATCCGGCCCAGGATCTTGAAGTGCGCTCGGTGCCGACCCGCGACAGTAAGGATCGGATCACCGGGCGGCTCTGGGCGGTCAGCGATGTGACCCGCGAGCGTGAGTCGGATCGTATGAAGACCGAGTTTGTGTCGATTGTCTCACACGAACTGCGTACGCCCCTCACGTCAATCCTTGGCTATACCGAGCTGCTGTTGAACCGTGAATTCCCGCCGGATGAGCGCCAGCAGTTCATCACTACGGTGTATACCGAGGCCGGTCGGCTCTCGCATCTGGTTGAGGATCTGCTGGGGATGTCACGGATCGAGGCGGGTAAGGTGAAGCTGAATCGCTGGGTGATTTCGCTGACGAATGTGCTCTATGAGCTGACCACGCAGTTGAATACGCAGTTGATGAATCATCGACTGCTGATTGATATAGCCAACGAGCTTCCACCAATCTACGCAGATCGCGACAAGGTAAAGCAGATTATTTTCAACCTGCTGACCAACGCAATCAAGTACAGCCCGCGTGGCGGCGAGATCCAGCTCGGCATCCACGAGGCCCGACCAGAGGAATTGCCAGCCGGTCACGCGGCGGGACGCTGGGTGCTGGTGTCGGTGCGCGACCAAGGGATCGGTATCGCAAACGACGATCTTCCACGGATCTGGGAACGATTTTACCGGGTGGACAACACCAACACCCGGCGCATCGGCGGCACCGGGCTGGGCCTGAGCATCACGCGGGGGCTGGTGGAACTGCACGGCGGCCAGATCGCGGTGGAGAGCGAGCTTGGCCGGGGCAGCCGCTTCTTCTTCACGCTGCCGGTGGCGAATGAGCTGGCAAAGAGATAAGGAAAATCACATGCTCCTGATTATCACGCCGAACCCGGCACTTGATCGCACGATGGTATTCCCCGGCCTGCGCCTGGGGGCGGTGCAGCGCACCGAGGATGTGGTGGTCGCGGCGGGGGGCAAGGGGCTGAATGTGGCCCGTGCGGCGCACTCCCTCGGCCAGAAGGCGCTGGTCTGTGCGCCCCTGGGCGGACTCACGGGCGAGATGGTGGCCCGTCTGGCCGACGCCGAAGGACTCGCGGGTCGCTGGAGCCGCCAGGGCGCGGGCGAGACACGTACCTGCGTGCTGCTGGTGGATCCCGAAGGCGGCGACGCGACGGCGCTGAATGAGGCCGGGCCGGTGTTTGCCGCTGCGGACTGGGATGCGTTCCAGGCGATGGTTTTGTCCGCTGCGTGCGATTCGCAGCTCTGCCTGCTGTCGGGCAGCCTACCGCGTGGGGTGGCACCCGCAGCCTTGGGCTATCTGATCGACCAGCTAGGCACAGCGGGGCGGCGAGTGATTGTGGACACGAGCGGGACAGCGCTGACCGCCTCACTGGCGGCGCGGCCCTACGGCGTGAAGGTGAACGGCGCGGAACTGGGGGCGACCCTGGGGCGTGGGGAGGTGACTGACCTCGCCGATGCGGTGGTGGCCCTGGCGGCGCTGCGGACACGTGGCGTCGGGCTGGCCGCCGTCTCGCTGGGCGCGCAGGGGGCGCTGGTCGCCGACGCGACCGGTACTTGGTGGGCCTGCCCGCCGCCGATCACCCTGCTCAGCAGCGTGGGCTGCGGCGACTCGCTGCTCGCCGGAATGGCGACCGGCCTGCTGCGCGGGCTACCGCTGCCCGAGGCTCTGCGCCTGGGGGTGGCCTGCGGCAGCGCCGACGCGCTCACAATCGGGGGCGGAAGGCTGGACATGGCCGATGTTGAGCGGCTGGTGAGGCTGACGCGGATAGAACGGGCGAGGTAGGAACGCAGCATCTGCTGCACCCCTACCCAATGTCGCGGATGGCAACGATGACCTGCCAAACGCTCTGCTCGTTGAAGGGCACGGGGGGCAGGATCGCGTCACCGAAGACACTGAGCGGGCGTAGACCGACCTCGCTAAGCAGGGCGGTAATCTCAGGAAACCCGTAGAGGCGAATACGGTCGCCGGGGTGAGCCACATCGAGACCCTGGGTGGCGTCGAGATAGCGGTAGCCGATGGTGAGGGCGGCGCCGCGTGGGTCAAAACTGGCCTCGCGTAGCACATAGCCGGCCCCGATCTGGTACCAGCCAATGCGGAAATCGCGCAGGTACGCCTCGATCTGGTACGGGTTGATGCACTGGAGCAGGAGCCGACCGCCGGGGGCGAGAGCGCGGGCGGCCCCGGCGAGTACGTCCCGGTTGGTAGCGTCGTCAAAGAACCCCAGGCTACTGTTCATCACCAGCACCGCGTCGAAGCGGCCCGCGTACGCAAGCTCGCGCATATCGCCCTGCACAAAGGAGACACTCAGGCCCAGTTCGGCGGCCTGAGCACGGGCGTGGGCGAGTACCGGCGCAGCCGTGTCGAGGCCGATCACCGTGATGCCCCGGCGGGCCAGTTCGATACTGTGGCGCCCGCCGCCGCAAGCCAGGTCGAGGATCGTCTCGACGCCACGCAAGCTGAGCGCCTGCTCCAAAAAATCCACCTCGCGGCGGGTCAGATCCTCAGCGTAGTCGTGGTAGTGGGCAAACTCGTGGATCTGGAGCAGTTCCTCCCACCAATCTCGGAGTGATGCGTCATTCATAAATATTTTTCAATGCAAAATGCAAAATTGCCCTGCATAATTTTGCATTTTGCATTTTGCATTTTGCATTTCAAAAATCCACCTGCCTAGGCATAATCGGCAACTCGTCCACCCGCAGACTTGGTGGGAGCGTGCAGACCCAGAGCAGGGACTGAGCGACATCGTCGGTGGTGATCAACTGGCGGCGGAACGCCTCGTCGGGATTGAGCGGGTAGATGTCGGCGTTGATCAGCCCGGCGTAAACGGTCGTAACAAAGACATTGTGCGGGCGCAGCTCCTGGGCCATCGACTGAGAGAGACCGGCCAGGGCGAACTCGGCCGCGCAGAGCGGGCCGAGGTTGGCCACGCCTATCTTGCCTCTCCGCGAGCCGAGGTTAATGATCGTGCCATTGTGCTGGCGCTTCATGATCGGGACGACGGCCCGCGCCATATAGAACGCTCCGCTGAGATTTGTGTCGATCACGTTGCGCCACTCAGCGTCGCTGAACGACTCGATGGTCGAAATTTTCATCATCCCGCTAACGCAGTTGATCAGAATATCGATCTGATTAAGTAGATTAAGTGTCTTATCGATCAGACGCTGTACCTGAGCCGAGTCAGTCACATCGGTGGGAATGCTAAATCCCTGGTAGCCCTCGGCAGCGATTTCGGATACCAAATGTTCGAGGCGGTCGCTGCGGCGGGCGGCGGCGATCACGGTGGCACCCTCGCGAGCGAAAAGGCGGGCCGCTGAGTAGCCGACGCCGCTCGACGCCCCGGTGATGATGGCTACTCGTCCTTTGAGCTTCATAGGTATCCCGCTGGGAATGGAGGGGGAGCGAATGCTCGCTCGATTATACGGCATGTGCGCTGCAGATGATTCGGTTCTATACTGATTGAGGGGTGATGTTTCAATCATTAGGCATGTTTCAAAATGGGTACATTCAGCTTGACAGTTCAGCGATGAGGCGATGAGGCGATGAGGCGATGAGGCGATACGGAGCGCCTCACCGCGTCATCGTTTCGTCGCTGAATTGTCACGCTGGTTTGAACCATGCCTTAGACAAGGTTCGCAGATACTTTACAGTTTGCCGCCGGTCAGCCCTCACCCCCCAGCCCCCTCTCCCTGAACGGGAGAGGGGGAGTCGGATGCGTCCTGCTGCGGATC
>CAIRFY010000003.1 GCA_903877945.1 uncultured Oscillochloris sp.
AGCCCTCACCCCCCAGCCCCCTCTCCCTGAGCGGGAGAGGGGGAGTCGGACGCATCCTGGTGCGGAAGTCCCCTCTCCCCGTGAAGGAGAGGGGCAGGGGGTGAGGGCCGGAGGGTGACTTTGCTCATGCCCGCGCACGATAGCGAGTCGCTTGTTGGCGAGAAGGCCGGGTTCTATCGATGCGTGTCTGGATGATCCCAAATGACCAGGGACTCGGTGTTGCTGCCAGTGGTGTTGAGCAGCAGGAGACCCTTCTCTGTCGGGCTTGTGCCCGTTGCACCCCGGTCGAAGAGGTTATAGGTTGATCGGCTGCCCACCGGCAAACTCAGCGTTGTGAGCATCTGGTTGTTCAGCGGGCGAACTGCCGCGTAGCGCTCGTTAAGTATGCTCATGGTCGCGGCGATGTGGCTGGTGGTGCTGCCGGTGAAGTAGTTATCGACCGTGTAGGCGTCCACATTCACCAGCGTGCCAGCGTTGGCGCTGGTGATGCCCACCTGCTCGCCGCAGACGGTCAGGATGAAGGCGCTGCTATTGGTGCCGTGCAGCGTGAAGAACAGCGCCTGCTGCGGCCCGGCAACTGGGCCAGCGTACACGACATTGCGCCCATCGCTGGCGAACGACGTGGTGGCATTGAACTCAGCGGTGTAGGCCACATAGTCGGGCGTGCCGTCACGATTCGTGTCCACCTGGATATTAATCTCCAGCGGGTAGTTCGCGTGCGTCACCTGCTGCCACGTCTGCACGCCGAATTGCACCAGCACGCCTGATAAGCAGAAGGTGTCCGACACGGGAACCGTGACCACACCAAGGTAGCGCGCCGTGATATTCGGGTTCTGGCTGCCCTGCCTGCCTGGCCTGGCCTGGGCTTTGTTCTCGCCGATCAGCGATAGGGCAGTGTAGTCGCCCGGCCCGACGCCCTGGTTCGTCAGGGTGAACGTGCTGGTCAGTAATCTCGTATGGTCTGCGTGATCCCTGCCGTCCGCGCCATTCGTGCTGATCGTTTTGTTCAGATCCTTGGTGTCATGCTCCGCGTTGCCCCGTGCCTGCGAGACGCGCACCTGCGGCGAGAGTCGCGGCAGGACGTGCCATGCCACATGCAGGTTATTTTTCGCGTTCCCGCTATCGGTGAAGGTGATATAACCGTCATACTCAAGGAGACTGAGTTCCGCCGGGCTGCCGCCGCCCGCGCCGGAGTTCATCGTCCATGGGCGCAGCTTCGTTCCGTCGATCTCTAGCTTCACCTCGAAGGATTGTGAGCGGCGGGCCGGTACCGTGATCACCGTGCGCGACGGCTGGATCGTCACCGCGCCATTGGTCTGATCATCCAGATAGCGGAAGTTGCTGCCGATGTTATAGGTGATGGGCCGGTTGGTGTAGTTCTTCACCTCAACTGTGCGGCGGATCGTCGTTTTGTCGCGGCTGACATTGAGGAACCCGAACGAGAGGCTGGCCCCCGCGCCATGCGCCTCGAAAGCTGCCGCGCCGGTGGCAAGGGCTTTGTCAACACGGAGTTCGCCGCCGCCAATGCGGGTGATCGGCGCGAGGACGCCGGGTTGGGTGATCGGGTTGGCGTAGATCGTCGTCTCGGCGGTGTTCATCAGCAGCGCCTTGACCTCGCGTGGCGCGAGGTGCGGCCTGCTGGCCAGGATCAGGGCCGCCGCGCCCGACACCATCGGGGCAGCACCTGATGTGCCGCCGAACGCGGTGGTGCCGCTGCCGGTGCCAACCTCGGCGGAGACGGAGGTGCCGGGGGCACCGATCTCGGGTTTGATCAACTGGCCGAACTGGGCATCCTCACGCTCATGCTTAAACGTGGTGCCGATGGTCGGCCCACGCGACGAGGAACCGACCACGCTGCCGACAAGCGGGATCGCTGTCGCGTCAGAGACGGTGACGTTCACGAATGTGGTGGGCGTGATGTTGACCTTAATCCGGCTCGCGTCGATCTGCGTGATGACCAGGGTTGGTACCACATGTGTACCGCCGCCGAAGCTGAACGAGGACGGGTCGCCAGGGGCAACCATGCCGATCAGCACGCCGATGGCACCTGCGGCAGCGGCCACGTCGGTCTTCAGGCTCACCGCGCATGTGCCACGGTCAATCAGGGCGACCTTGCCGACCGGGTTGTTCAGCAGAACCTCGCCGGGACATGCCGTGCCGACATAGACCACATCGCCGGTGAAGCCAGCCCCAATGGGTGCCCAGTCTACGGTGGCGGTGTTTTTATACGTACCGGCGATGCCGCTGGGGCTCGTGATCACCAGCGGGTACGTCTTCGCGCTGGGTGCCTGAGTCTGAGCCACGGCCAGGGCTGACGGCGCAGCTGCTGGCGTGCCGATATTATAGGGCCGGTCGGCGCTGTTACCGGCTGAGGCGACCGTCAGGATTCCCAGCCTGCTGGCGTTTTCCACCGCAGTTGAGAGGTCGTCGAAGAAGTTGTAGCCATATGCCGAGCCAAGCGACAGGTTAATAATATCGGCGTGATCGTTGGTTCTGCCGTCCCGGTTCGGGTCAGCGGCGAAGTCCATGCCTTCAAGGATGGCGATGCCGCTACAGGATGCAGCCACAACCGAACAGACTTTGACAGCGTAGAGCGACGCGGCTGGGGCCACGCCCTTGGCTCCGGCGATAATGTCGGCAACGTGGGTGCCGTGGCCGCCATCACAGCCGTCGGTGACGACCGTGGGGCTACAGTCAATCGGGTCGTCGTCGGGGGCCAGCGGGCCGTTCGGCCAGGTTTCGCCTACAAAGTCATAGCCCCCGATCACCTTGGTGGTGGGGAAAAGCCGATCACGGGTCGTATTTCGCGGGTCAGTGGTGCTGGTGCCGTAGGCGGCGGCGTAGGCAGCGGGCGTACCCGCCCCGCCGAATGCTGCGTGCGTGTAGTCAATGCCCGTGTCAAGCACGGCCACGCGCACGCCTTTGCCGCCACGCGCCGACTGCTGCACGGGCGGCGTGCCCCCGATGTAGGGCACCGTCTCGCTGAGATCAAGCTGAAAATTGACCACCGGGGTGATCGTCACCACCCGTGCGTCCGTCGCCAGACTGCCCAACTTCGCCGCGTCGATCTCAAACATCACCGCGTTAAGCAGGAGCTTCACCCGGCCCAGCACGCGTGCGCTGCTGTCAATCTGGCTGACGTGGGCGATGATCGCATCCTGCTCGGCGCTGATCGCGTCGGCCTGCGCCCGTGGGTTATCGGCCAGAGATACCGGCGCTGTGCCGAGGCGCACCACGACTGACACCCGACCTGTGGCCACGTCCAGTTGGCCTCTGATCTTGCTGTTTACCGTCTCCTGATCCGGCAACCTGAGTTCATCGATATCGGTAGGCGCAACCCGGCTTGGGCTGGAGCCGTTGTTCTGCGCAGCGGTGCCGGGCGCACCCATAAATGTGAGGCTCAACAGCATGATCGCGCTGAGAATAGATAGTATAGGCTTGTTTCGGTAAAACATGGTCGTTCCCCTCTCTCTCAAAGGAGACGTTGCTGTTCGGCTATCCATAGTATGATAGGCATACCTATGTGGGTGTATAGTAAAATGTCATGGATCTACCATTGTAAGGGTACTGTCAAGAGTTTAAGACGATGTATGACGAGAATGTTATGTGATATTCGCGTACAGTAGCGGAAGTTTCTTTTTTTGGGTGATGGTTCGCCTTTACAGATAAATAAAATGTTATCTATGCGCCCTACCCATGCGGCTGAGTTGTACGAGTTGTTGGGTCAGGCCCACCACAAAAAATACGGGGGCGACTTAGTCGCCCCCGCACCCCCGTACCCCCGCACTCCCCACGACGCTACGGGTAGATTCGATACAACTGCCGAGGGAAAGGGATCGTCTCGCGGATGTGGCGGGTGCCCGAGATCCAGGCTACCGCCCGCTCGATGCCCATACCGAACCCGCTATGCGGCACCGTCCCGTAGCGGCGCAGGTCAATGTACCAGCGATAGTCGTCCACGTTCAGCCCGTGTTCGCGGATGCGCGTCTCCAGCAGGGCTGCGTCGTGGATGCGCTGCGAGCCACCGATGATCTCACCGTAGCCCTCGGAGGCCAACAGGTCGGCGCAGAGGGCCACCTCCGGGCGCTGCGGGTCCGGCTCCATATAGAATGCCTTGATTGCGCTCGGGTAGCGCTCCACGAACACCGGCCGGTCGAACTGCTGGGTAATTAGCGTCTCGTGCGGCGCGCCGAAGTCCTCGCCCCACTCCAGCGGCGTACAGCCCTCCACCTCGGCGTACTTCGCGTTCACCAGGGCCACCGCATCGTCGTAGCTGATGCGCGGGAAGGGGGGATTCACCCGCTCCAGCGGCGTCGTGTCGCGCTCCAGGGTCTTCAGATCTTCGCCGCGCCGCTCCAGCACCCGCTGCACAATCGCGCTGACGAAGTTCTCCTGAAGCACCATGTTCTCGGCGTGGTCGGCGAAGGCCACCTCCGGCTCGATCATCCAGAACTCAGTCAGGTGCCGCCGGGTCTTGCTCTTCTCGGCACGGAAGGTCGGCCCAAAGCAGTAGACCTTGCCGAAGCTCATCATGCCCGACTCCACGTAGAGCTGGCCGGTCTGCGCCAGATAGGCCCGCCCCAGGTCGAAGTAGTCGGTGCCAAAGAGATTGGTGGTACCCTCGGCCGCCGTCATCGTCAGGATGGGTGAGTCGTAGCGGATGAAGCCCTGGGCGTTCAGCCACTCCTGGGCCGCCGCGATCACCTCGGCGCGGATGCGCAGCAGGGCGTGCTGTTTAGCCGAGCGCACCCACAGGTGCCGGTGCTCCATCAGGAACTCAACGCCGTGCTCCTTTGGCGAGATCGGGTAGTCGTGGGCCATGCCAACGATCTCCACGTCCTGCACATCCAGCTCGTAGCCGCTGGGTGCCCGCGCATCGGCCCGCACCGCGCCAGTGATCCGGCACGACGACTCCTGAGTCAGGTGCTGGGCGTGCGCAAAGACATCCTCGGCCACATTCTTCTTAAACACCACGCACTGGATGGTCGCGCTCCCATCGCGCAGCATCAGGAAGATCAGTTTGCCCTTCTCGGTCTTGTGATAGATCCAGCCCGACAGCGACACCGTCTGCCCCTCGTAGCCAGCGATTGCGGCGATTGAGGTAGTCGGCAGCAACGACATGGCGTACTCCTTTAGGGTACAGGAGGCAGGGGCAGGAGGCAGGTCGCCTGCCTCCTGCCTCCTCATCAGCGTTTGCTGCGCCAGTATGCCACGAGTCCCATGCGGTGGCAAATTGACATCAGGGGAATGTTCGGACATAATCAGTGGCCCGTGCATACATATCAGACTTCCCGGCGATAGAAGTCGCGAGTTGCTATTCTACGAAAGCCGTCTACACGGCTTGTCTGAGGCCGTATAGACGGCCTTCGCACCCGAGAGCCGAGGGCTTTAGCTCCAATATTTTACGAATAAGGGATCTATCGCCGCTCAGCCCTCACCCCCCAGCCCCCTCTCCCTGAACGGGAGAGGGGGAGCCGGATGCGTCCTGCTGCGGAATCTCCCCTCTCCCCGTGAGGGAGAGGGGCAGGGGGTGAGGGGACAAGGTCGACTTATTCGAAAAATACTAGCTTTAGCCCCACGGCGCAGGAACAAGAGACTGACATGGACATTCAGCGCTGGTACACACATGCGGCGGTGCGGCGGGCCATCGCCGATTTGGCTGACCCCCAGCCTATTTTGGAGACGGCCATCGCGGTACAGCAGGTGCCCGCCCCGACGTTTGACGAGCGCCGGCGTGGCGATCTTGTTTGCGCACGCATGCGCGACCTCGGCCTGCGGGATGTCGAACACGATCTGATCGGGAATGTATACGGTTGTCGGCCCGGTCGATCCGGCCAGCCCAGCCTGCTCATCTCCGCCCACCTCGATACGGTCTTCCCCATCGAGACCGACCTGCGCATCCGCCACGAGGGCGAGCGGGTCTACGGCCCCGGCCTGGGCGACAACAGCACCGGTGTGGCGAGCCTGCTGCACCTGGCCGCCGCCTTCCAGAAACACAGCCTGCCCAACCAGGGCGATGTGTGGTTTGTGGCCAACGTATGTGAGGAGGGGCTAGGCGACCTGCGCGGTATCCGGGCGGCGGTTGACCGGCTGCGCGATAAGGTGGGTGCCGTGATTGTGCTGGAGGGCTGCGATTTCGGCACCTTGCACCACCAGGCCATCGGGGTGCGCCGCTACCGGATCGCGGCCAGTGCCCCCGGCGGCCACTCCTGGGGCAACTACGGCAACCCGAGCGCCATCCACGCTCTGGTACGCCTCGCCGCCCGCATTTCCGAGCTCAGCGTGCCGCGCAGCCCGCGCACCACCTACAACATTGGCGTGATCGAGGGCGGCACCTCGGTGAACACGATTGCTCAGCAGGCGAGCCTGCTCCTCGACATGCGCTCAGTCAGCGCGCCCGCCCTCGACGACTTAGTGGCTCAGGTGGATCGCCTGGTGCGCGCCGCCGCCGCTGAGCATGCCGATGTGCAGATCAGCGTGACCACCGTGGGCAACCGGCCCTCCGGCTCCATCCCACGCGAACACCCCCTGGTGCAGGCCGCCGTAAACGCCTACCAGTCCGTCGGGGCCACCATCAGCTTCCAGCAGAGCAGCACCGACGCCAACATCCCGCTCAGCCAGGGCATCCCCGCCATTTGTGTCGGCATCACCGACGGTGGCAACGCCCACCGCCGCGATGAGTTTATCATCCCCGAAAACCTAGGCCGGGGCGTGCAGGCCCTACTGCTCCTGGCGATGAGTGCTTGCGGGTGAGATCATATAGCGATAATGCTAACACTGTTCTTATATGGCGTTAACATCGTTCTAATATTGTCCAGCTATACTGCGATCAGGCGGTGCGGAGGATTTGCGATGGTTCTCCGCCACGCCAAACGATATGCCGTACACACAACCATAACCCCATCATCGCCTTTTCCCCCTCTTTCCGGCTGTCTGGCAACCCAGGCAGCCTCTTCGATTCTTAGGCATGTTTCAAAATGGGTACATTCAGCTTTACAGTCTTGCGATGAGGCGATGAGGCGATGAGGCGATACGGAACGCCTCACCGCGTCATCGTTTCATCGCTGAACTGTCACGCTGGATTGAACCATCCCTTAGGCA
>CAIRFY010000004.1 GCA_903877945.1 uncultured Oscillochloris sp.
CCGCCGTTGGATTATCGAACGCGATATGCTGGAGGCGATTGTCGCCCTACCGGAGCAGATGTTTTTCAATACTGGCATCGGCACCTACATCTGGATTGTCACCAACCGTAAGGAAGCGCAGCGTCAGCGCAGCGTGCAACTCATTGATGCACGCGAGCTATGGAAGCCGCTGCGTCGCAGCCAGGGTGATAAGCGGCGCTACTTGGGCGATGATGACATCACGGCGATTGTCCGTGCCTATGGCGCGTTCGCCGATGCCGACCCTACGATCAGCAAGGTGCTGGCAACCCATACGTTTGGCTATGACCGGGCTACGATTGAGGAGCCGCTTAAATTGGTCTACCAGATGGACAGCGAGCGTAAGAGTCGCTTTCTCGATGCCGCGCCACATCTGCTCGACGACATCCAGTGGCTTGACCGCGAGTTCAAACGTGACCAGATCGCGGATTGGAACATCATCCGGGCCTTCTTCAAGGATCAGAAGCTGCGTTGGCGTATGCCCGAGATCAAGCTCTTTCGCGATCTCTTCACCCTGCGTCACGATGAGGCCGCGCCGGTGATTGCCGACACGCGCCCGCAGCGCAAACAGAGCGACGAGCGGGTGTGGGGCTGGTTCCCATGCCCGCAGGCGGGCGAAGATCGCCGCTACGAGCCAGACAGCCAGCGCCGCGACACCGAGAATATCCCCGCTAATGCAGTTGATGCCGACGTGCGTGAGCCGCATATCGCCGCGTACTTCCGCGAGCAGGTGCTGCCGCATAAGCGTGAGGCTTGGGTTGATCGCGACAGCCTGCGCCGCGCCTATGAGATCAATTTTAATCGCTACTTCTACACCTACACGCCGCCGCGTTCGCTAGAGGCGATTGACCACGACCTGCGCGACGCCGAGAAGCAGTACCTTGGCATGCTGAGTCCTACCGAACTTGAGGATTTTCAAAGGGAGATCCGTAGGCTGCTGGGGGAGGATATGAAGTAATGATAGCGAGCAGTCTTAACTTAATGGTACCTTGGCAGCCTGTTGCCAATGATGAATGGAAGCTTGTCCAAATCAAGCGTTATTATGACGTCATTTTAGGCAAAATGCTCCAGAATACTGCTCAGTCTTATGAAGACGAAGAAACCCCATATCTTAAAGCACAGCATGTTCAATGGGATGAAGTACGAATAGACGATCTGCCTACTATGTGGGCATCGCCTTCGGAAATTGAAATGTTGCGAGTACGAGAAGGCGACCTCCTCGTTTGTGAAGGTGGAGAAGTTGGTCGAGCTGCGATTGTGAAAGGAGAACCTCCTGTCGGCTGCATTATACAAAATGCCCTGCATCTTGTTCGACCAAAAGAGGGAGCTGAAACACGATTCTTAAAGTATCTATTAGAGTGCGCAGTTGCACAAGCATGGCTTGATGCACTCTGTAATCGATCTACCATTGCTCACTTTACCGTTGAGAAGTTTCGTGAAATGTGGATTCGGATTCCTTCCCTTCCTGTCCAGCGTGCCATTGCGGCCTACCTTGATCGCGAGACGGCGCGGATTGACGCGATGATCGCGACAAAGCGGCGGCTGATTGAGTTGCTGACTGAGAAACGCCGCGCACTGATAACGCACGCAGTAACGCGAGGAATTAACTCGCACGCGCCGCTGAAGGACTCGGGTGTGGAGTGGATCGGTGAGGTGCCGGAAGGGTGGAAGATTACCAATCTCAAATACGTGGCACGGATTGGCAATGGCTCAACTCCACGCCGAGAATATATGTCTTATTGGCAAAGCGGGGTGTTTCCTTGGCTCACAAGTACTGTTGTGAATGACGAACTTATTGGCAAGCCCACGGATTTTGTGACAGAACTTGCGTTACATGAGTGTCATTTGCCGATTGTCAAGCCAAATAGCGTACTTGTAGCTATTACGGGTGAAAGAAAGACACGTGGTAAGGCGGCCATATTACCCTATGAAGCAACGATTAATCAGCATATGGCGTATATTACTCCAATAAACCAAGCGCTTCATGTTGAATTCCTTCAGCGATATTTATCTAGTTCATACGAGATTTTACGAATACTCAGCGAAGGAACTGGAAGCACAAAAGGGGCACTAACTTGTGAGCAGTTAGGGGAGTTCCCTATACTACTTCCGTCACTTCCAGAACAAATAGCGATCATTGAGCGATCAAGATCAATGACTAAACGCCTTGATCGTTTACATGATGTAGCTCGCTACACTATTACCCTGCTTCACGAGCGTCGTGCCGCCCTGATCAGCGCAGCCGTCACGGGGCAGTTAGCCATATAGCAATCCTATCTGGGTCGTAAACCTGTCAGGTGGGCCCCTGACGCATCGGGATTAGGATCGCCATAGCGGAGTAACTATGCGAGTCGAACAACTCACCCTTCAGCACTTCCGTGGATACGACAACACCACGTTCGATTTTAAGTCCGGCATGAACCTGCTGGTCGGGGTTAATGGTGCTGGCAAATCCAGCGTGCTAGAGGCGTTGCGGCTGTTGCTTTCGCATATGCTACCAGTGATCAGCGCCTCAAAAGACAAGCCGTTCAATGCACGTGAAGATGACATCGCCGTGGGCGCGGAGCGGCTCTATGCCAACCTGCGTATCGAGATCAGCGACGTTGCGATGGAAGAGGATATGCGCGTCTGGCGGCGCGCTGATGAGGGTGCATCTGGGGTATTGGAGACAGGGGACGTAATCGCCGAAGGTTCTGCTGATGACATCGTGGGTGAGGAGCGCACAGCAGAACCACAAGGGCAGCGCAAAAACGACTACCGCTTTCTTGGGGTCAGCGATGATCGCCAGCAGCGCGACGATGCTGGTAGCAGTATCTCTCCTGTAGAACAGAAACAGCGCAATGATCGCCGTAAGCAGGAGATCGAGTCGTTGCCCAAAAAATTACGACGGGCAATTGAGCAGGTACCTGCAATCTACTTCTCGGCTCATCGTTCACTCATCAATGTTGCCGATGAGACAAAGCGCGAACGTAGCATTGGTGGTCAGGCAGCCGCCTTCGTTGATGCACTCGATCCAGAACGCCAGCTTAAAGTCGCCGAGTTTGCGCGCTGGTGGGTTGTCTTTGAGTCGCTGACCCGCGATCCGGATGCTGCTGTCGCCGCACGCGCAACCGCACAGAAGCAAGCGTTTGAGCAAGCTGTCACCCACTTTCTCGATGGCTTTACCAATGTACAGGCTGTCGATAAGCCTAAACCCACACTGCTGCTGAATAAAGCTGGCACAACCCTTGATGTCCGGATGCTATCTGATGGCGAGCGCAGTATGCTCGCCATTGTGCTTGACATCGCCCGGCGCTTGTCTCAGGCGAACCCGCAGCTTGCCGATCCGCTGCGCGAGGGTCAGGCTATCGTGCTGATCGACGAGCTTGATCTCCACCTGCACCCGCAGTGGCAGCGTATGATAGTGCAGAAGCTTACTGAGACCTTTCCTCAATGCCAGTTTATTGCGACCACACACTCGCCGCAGATCATCGGCGAGGTTGCGCCGGAACAGATCATCATCTTGGAAGTCGGCAAGCAACCGTATCAGCCCGATCAGTCGCTAGGGATGGACAGTAATTGGATTTTGCAATTCTTGATGGGAACACCCAATCGCAATGTCACAACCAATCAGCAACTTGAGCGCATTAGCGACTTGATCGAGGATGCTGAGTACGAGCAGGCGGCAACTGAGATTGCAAAGCTGCGTCAACGTATGCCCGATGATCCTGAACTGGTCAAACTACAGGTTCGGCTTGCGCGCATGCAAATCCTTGGAACGTAACAGCCAGCCATGAAATACATTACAAAACGCCCCCAGCCACAGGCATTGATTGCCTGGACGCGAACCCGCAGCGAAGATGATGAGCAAGCAACAACTTGGACGTATGACGATATGCCGGGCGGCGTCCGGGAATCTGTCAAAAGAAGCCTCATTGCAGAACAGGGCGGATTGTGTTGCTATACGGGACGACGGATCATCCTGGAAACGTCGCATATTGAGCATCTCAAACCACAAGCCGCGTGCGTAGGCCACGAAGACACCGACTATAACAACTTGCTTGCCGCCTATCCTTCATCAGCGCCAAACACACCCGGTTGTCCATATGGCGCACATAGAAAAGCCAATTGGCACGAGCCAGAGCTATTTGTCCATCCCCGGCGTCAAGATTGCGAGGTGCGCTTTCGCTACCGTGATACAGGTAAGATTGTGCCGACAAACCCAGCCGATACGGCGGCTGCAACAACGATCCGTCAATTAGGACTTGATCATGCCCAACTGGAGCAGATGCGAAAAGCAGCGATCTACGCTGCAATCTACGACGAGGAATTGACGAAGCCCCAGGCGCAGCGGCTTCTCGCTGCAATGGATCAGCGCGACGGGCAGGGACAATTTCATGAGTTCTGCTTTGTGCTTAAACAGGCATGCGAGAAGTATCTGAAGCGGTTTGAGTAGGCTACATCTGAGAAGGCGACGACCTAGGCAGAGAAGAGCTGGAAACACGATGACACAATACCTTCATCATGGATGTGCTGCGCAACTACACAACCTATGCAACCTACTTCAACTTACTAAAGCAAAGCGCAGACGACCCCCACGTTGAGCGTAAGCAGGCTGCGAAAGCCCTCGCACGCTTTCTGCGCCTACACCCACACAATATCGCCCAAAAGACCGAGGTCATGGTCGAACACTTCTACGCCTACACGCGCCACAAAATCAATGGCCGCGCAAAGGCTATGGTTGTCACCGACTTCGATCAAATTATTGCGGCTGCGTCAGTCTCGCCAGAGCTTCGGCAGGCTGCCCAGGTGAACTCGGCTGATAAGTTTGCACTGCTTTTCAGGCGACTACTCGAATCACTCTTCATCGAGCGCATGGATCAAAACGAGATGCTATTCGCTCGCTACATGAATGATCGTGACTTCCAGAAAGTTGTGTCAGAGTGGCTTGGATCCGAGGTATACCAACGGCTCAATAGAGGCGAAGAGTAGGGCTTAACGAATATAGAGGCACGAATCGGAATGGGCGGGAGCATTGCTCCCGCCCATTCCGATTCGTGTGACATCTGACACCCAGCCTAAATATCCAAATACGTCACCTCAGCCGCGTGCGTGGTGATGAAACGCTTGCGCGGGGGTACTAGATCGCCCATCAGCATCGTAAACGTCTCGTCAGCCAACTGCGCGTCCTCGACCGTCACCTGGAGGATGATCCGGTTAGCCGGGTTGAGCGTCGTCTCCCAGAGTTGCTCGGCGTTCATCTCGCCAAGACCCTTGTAGCGCTGGATTTCAACCTTGGTGCCGGGGGCCAGTTTGCCGGTGTAGGCGTCGCGCTCGGCGTCGGAGTAGGTATACACCTGCTCACGACCGTGCTTGATCCGGTAGAGCGGCGGCTGAGCAATATAGAGGTGGCCATTGGTGATCAACTGGCGCATGTGGCGGAAGAAGAAGGTGAGCAGCAGCGTGCGGATGTGGCTACCGTCCACATCGGCGTCGGCCATGAGAATAATGCGGTGGTAGCGCAGCTTCTCGGGCGTGAACAGCTCACCGATGGCGGTGCCAATGGCGGTGATCAGGTTCTTCACCTCAGCGTTGGAGAGCATCTTGTCCATGCGGCTCTTCTCGACGTTGAGGATCTTGCCGCGCAGCGGCAGGATCGCCTGGAAGCGCCGGTCGCGGCCCTGCTTGGCGGTGCCGCCGGCCGAGTCGCCCTCGACGATGTAGAGTTCGCAGCGAGCCGGGTTGGTGTCCGAGCAGTCGGCGAGCTTGCCGGGCAGGGAGAATCCCTCCATGGCGCTCTTGCGGGCCGTGTCGCGCACCTTCTGCACGGCCAGGCGGGTGCGAGCGGCTGAGACAGCCTTCTCAATGATCCGGCGGGCCTCGGCAGGATTCTCGTCAAGCCACGCCCCGAACGCATCGCCCATCACCGTGCCCACGGCGCTAGCCGCCTCGGGACTCACCAGCTTCTCCTTGGTCTGTGAACTAAACTGCGGGTCCTTCAGCTTCACGCTGATCACCGCCGTCAGCCCCTCGCGCACATCGTCGCCGGTGAGGTTGGTGTCGTTGTCCTTGAGCAGACTCTTGGCGCGGGCGTAGGTGTTAATCACCCGCGTCAGCGCAGTGCGGAAGCCCGAGAGGTGCGCGCCGCCGTCGGTATTGTTAATATTGTTGGCAAAGGCGTAGATCGAGTCGGTATCGTAGGTAACGGTGTACTGCATCGCCACCTCTACCGCCACGTCGCCGACGGTGCGCTCGACATAGAAGGGTAGGCGGTGCAGCACGCCCTTGCCCTTGTTCAAGTGGCGCACATAGGAGATAATCCCGCCCTCGAAGTAGAAGTTGACCTCCTGGTCAGTGCGCTGATCGACAAAGTGGAAGCGCAGCCCCTTCGTGAGATAGGCCATCTCGCGGAAACGCTGGGCGACGGTCTTGAAGTGATAGTCGATCCCGTCTTTGAAGATCGTAATGTCTGGCATGAAGTGGATGGAGGTGCCTTCGCCCTCGGCATCGCCAATAGCCCGCACGGGGGCCAGAGGTTTGCCGATGGCGTACTCCTGCATCCAAAGCTTACCGTGGCGGCGCACCTCGGCGCGCAGCCGCTCCGAGAGGGCGTTGACCACCGAGAGACCTACGCCGTGCAAGCCGGACGACACCTTGTAGCCACCGTCGCCGAATTTGCCGCCAGCATGGAGCTCGGTGGTAGCCAGTTGAAGCGCCGAAACCTTGTGCTTGGGGTGAATGTCCACCGGGATACCGCGACCGTTGTCCGTCACCCGTACCGAGCCATCGGGGAAGATGGTAATCTCAATCGCATCGGCGTACCCAGCCAGCGCCTCGTCCACCGAGTTATCGACCACCTCCTTGATCATATGATGCAGGCCGTTGATGTCTGTCGGCCCAATATACATGCCGGGGCGTTTCCGTACCGCGTCCAGCCCCTCTAGCACCGTGATCTGGCTGGCGTCGTAGGCATGTGGTGGTTCTGTGGTCGTCATGTGTATCCTCAGATGGGTATGAGCGAATGAGCTGAAGGATGCGTCTGCGTTCCCTCACTCTCTCTCGTCGGTAAGAAAATATGTCTGTCGGTTCTGCGTTTTGGGGCTTTACAATGCGTAAGATCGCCCCTTCTACAAGCGTCTCATTATACCACATCCAGGCGTGTTCGGGAATTTTATTTCGTACATCTGTACGGCTACAGCATCCATTGTCCATCCCTCGCCCTCCGACGGCAACAGGGTTTTGCCACAGAAGAACACAGAAAAAAACGCAATACCGCAGAAGTCACGCTGTCTTCGTCCTCTTTGCGTCTTCGCGTCTTTGCGTCACACCATCATCATGCGTTCGACGCAAAGGCGCAAAGACTCTCACTTCGTTCAACGTGACAGCGTTACTTCTGCAGTATTGCGAAAAAACATTTCTGTATCTTTCCGTGTTCTTCTGTGGCCGTGAATTGTCGTTGGTCTGAACTCACTCAGTAGGGGCATCCTTAGAAGGAGGGCTGTTGCAAAGATACTGCTGGCAAACGCAAAAACCATCACCCAATCGAATTAGTGGCTCTGCATTGCAGCGCCATGGACACTACTCCGAAAGTATTAGTACCAGGGGGTTTGCCAGCAGTATCTTTGCAATAGCCCTGCTTCCCTCATCAGGGCATGTGTGGTCGCCGGGCAGCCCTCACCCCCCAGCCCCCTCTCCCTGAACGGGAGAGGGGGAGCCGAGCGCATCCTGATGAAGAATCTCCCCGTGAGGGAGAGGGGCAGGGGGTGAGGGGGCCGGAGCTGACTTTGCTCATGCCCTGCTTCCCTCATCCCCCAGGTTGCACACTACCCAGCATTATGATAAAATCTCGCAGGTTAAGGGCAGGTCGCATAGCCTGGTCTAGTGCGCGGCACTGGAAATGCCGTACAGCAGCAATGCTGTCGCGAGTTCGAATCTCGCCCTGCCCGCCACAGTTCCCCGCGACGAAGATGGCCCTGCTAGACGTGTGTACGGACAACGCAGGGCGCACGCACGTACACTGCTCCGAAGCCTCGCCCCTCCCCTCGCACAACCGAGATGTGTTTGATAAAACAAGTTGCTTGGTTCACCTGCCACAGAATGATGCTTTAGAAGCTGTCTGAAAAGTCACCGCCCCCCTCCCAACCTCCCCCCGATGGGGAGAGGAGTCGACTCCCTCCCCCATCGGGGGAGGGCTGGGGAGGGGGAATCGCAGGATATGTAACCTTTTCAGACAGCTTCTTAGGCATGTTTCAAAATGGGCACATTCAGCGTGACAGTTCGTAGCGCAGGCTTCCAGCCTGCGGCGGTGTTGCTGGCCGCCTGGAAGGCGGCGCTACGTTCACGTCACACTGTCAAGCCGATTTGAACCAGGCATTAATCTCCGAACTGCCCCCCTTATGATCACCTTAGTTACTGGCGGCAACGGCTTTGTTGGCCGCTCTATCGTTGAGATGCTCCTGGCCCGTGGCGATCAGGTGCGCGTGCTTGGGCGTCATCGTTACCCTGAGTTGGAGGCTCTGGGCGCCCAGGGTTTTCAGGTTGACCTGTCGGTACCCGAGGTTGCCGTCGGTCTGGGCACGGCGATGGCTGGGGTCGAGGTGGTCTTCCACGTGGCAGCGAAGGCCGGGTTCTGGGGCACGTTTGATGATTACTACCGCAACAATGTGACCGCCACCCAGCGTGTGATTCGTGCCGCCGTGCGCGCTGGTGTGCCGAAGTTTGTCTATACATCTTCGCCGTCGGTGGCCATCGGTGCGGAGGATCTGGAGGGGGTCGATGAGTCGACGCCCTACCCCGAGCATTTTCTGGCCGCCTACCCGCACACCAAATCCCTCGCGGAGCGATTCGTCCTGGCCCGCCAGGACATCGCGACAACGGCTATTCGCCCGCACCTGATCTGGGGGCCGCGTGATCCACACATCTTCCCACGCCTGATCGCCCGCGCCCGCCGGGGGTTGCTCCCTCGGATCGGCCCTGGTACCAATAAAGTTGATATAACCTACGTTGAAAATGTGGCCGAGGCTCACATCCAGGCGGCGGACGCCCTTGGCGAAGACTCGCCCCTGCGCGGGCGGGCCTACTTTATCGGCCAAGAACAGCCGGTGAATCTGTGGGACTTCATTGAGAAGGTGGTGACGGGCGCGGGCTGTCCTCCCATCCGCCGACACATATCGGAGCGCAGCGCAATGGGCCTGGCTACTGTGGCGGAGCTGAC
This sequence comes from uncultured Oscillochloris sp., assembly GCA_903877945.1. GTDB lineage: Bacteria > Chloroflexota > Chloroflexia > Chloroflexales > Chloroflexaceae > Oscillochloris. The sequence goes on from CAIRFY010000004.1 coordinate 9,212, forward strand.
CTACGCCCGGCTCGGCCTGCGCCAGGAGCCGCCCCTCACCCGCTTCACCGTCACGCAGTTGACCCACTCGCACTGGTTCGACCACAGCGCCGCTCAGCGCGACTTCGGCTACGGCCCGCGCATCTCCACCGACGAGGGGCTGCGCCGCACCCTGGCGGCGATGGGCAGGTAGGGTTTACTGCATCTGGATAGGGTCGGCGGGGTGTGAACGAGTAGTCACAGTTGTGGCTACATCCGCATCGCCATCGGCAGGATGAACAGGTAGACATTGATCGCGCCGAGGATGGCGATCACCGCCGCGTAAGGCGCGAAGGTGCGCCAGGTCGTCTGTGCCGCGCCGAAGTTGCTGCGTGCGATCCGGTAGGCCGCGTAGAGCGAACTCAGGATGCCCAGCGCCACCAGGATGTACTGCATCACCTGGATGACCCCGGTGGACAGCAGCGCGGGCGACTCCTCGCCCACATGCTGCCCTACCAGCATCAGGGCGGTGAACCAGACCGCCTTGCCCTCGGCGAAGAGGTGGAAGAGGTTGTGGGCCACGTGGCCGGCCACGTCCAGCGGGATGATCGCGTAGCCAAACATGGCGAAGTTGCGGGCCAGGCTGGCCCCGTTCAGTCGCCCGGCCGCCAGGGCCGTCAGGGCCATCAGCGTTACCGGGATGGCCATCGCGATCAGGAAGGTGATCGTGAAGGTCACGGCGTAGCTGGTGGTGCCGACCAACTGCTCCAACCCGGCCAGCACTGCCTGCCAGCCCTCCAGCATGGTGATGTTCTGCACGAAGACGATGCCCATGATCACGACGGCTAGGAACGCCTCCTCGACCTTCGGCTTGCGCACGAACCACAACTCCGAGGTTGGTGGGCGCAGCGTGAGCGTGATCGAGTCATTGGGGCAACTCTTCACGCAGTTGGCGCAGAGGTTACAACTGGCGTTGCTCTCCAGCGTGCGCGGGAACTCGAACATCGGACAGCCCGCCGCCTTTTCGCTGCCGTTGAAGCAGGCCGCCTTGCTGGTGCAGGTGGCGCAGACCGAGGGCGTGGCGCGCAGGGCGATCATGCCGGTGCGGGCGTAGTTGCCCGAGAGGCCGCCGAGAAAGCAGAGGTAGCGGCAGAAGGTGCGGCGCTGGAAGAAGGCGCCGGACACCACCACGCCGGTGGTGAGCATCAGCAGCAGGATGCCCGATCCCCAGGGTGACTCGACCACGCCGAAGACGTGATCGCTCCAGGTGATCAGGATGAAGCTGATGTCGATGATCCAGATGCCGTAGCTCTTGAGGAACTTCGGCACCGGGCGGTTGAGGCCGACCAGCTTCTGCACAAAGTCGCTGAGTGTGGCGAAGGGGCAGATCGCGCACCAGAAGCGGCCCAGAAAGACAAAGATGATCGGGATGAGCGGCCACCAGAATACCCAGGTCAGGGCGGTGCCCAGGTTATCATGGGCGGCGTCGGGGCCGAGCATGAGCTGCCAGACGATCAGGGTGAAGGCGGTAGCGGTGACCCACTGGAAGATGCCGGGGTACCAGCGGCTGCGCAGGAAGCCGCCGATCAGTCGGTTGTGCAGCAGGTTGCGGTCAGGAGGGGTGACGGTGCTCATCAGATCTGCTCCTCAGATGTCCATGCGCGGGGGACACAACGCCCGATGAAAAGCGCCGGATCTATCGGCTATCGGCTATTTTCACCTCAGCGGTGGCGGCGGCAGGCGCGGGCCTGGCGGGCGTGCGGGGCTTCCGGTGCCGCAGGATCGCCGCCGTAAGGATGGCGAGGGCGTTGATGGCGGCGAAACCGCCGAGTACCAGCCCACGCGGGCGGCCCTGGGCGACCGCGAGGTCGAAGGTTGTCCCGTACTCCTGGCCGTCAATCGTGAAGACCACGCCCACCGTCCAGGTGCCGGGCTGGTCGAAGCTGAGCGTGCCCTGGTAGCTGCCGGGAGCGTCACCAGTGTGGAGCAGCACAGGAAGGCCGTACCCCTCGGTGGCGCTGGCCGCGCCGTGGTCGTGCGCTGTTGCGGGGGGCACGGCGGTGGACATCCCAGCCATGCCTTCCATCCCCGGCATCCCGGCCATACTATCCGTCACCGAGGTGGCGGGTGCGCTGGTGGCGTCTTCCATCCCCGGCATCCCGGCCATCCCTGTGTCGGCACCGTGGGCGTCGCGTGTGGTGGATGGCAACATTGCGCCGTGACCGTCCGCTGCCGGGAGGTAGGCCAGGAGTGTGGCGCTCACAATGGCATTCGTTACCGATTGCTGGCGCGCATCGCGGAGCGTGACGATCACCGTGGCATTCCCGGTAGCAGCCTCAGTGGGGCTGGTGAGCGTGAGGGTGTAGCCATCGACAACGATACTGGGGGTGTGATCTGTACTATTTTGGGCGCGGGCAAGTTGCGGGCCTGCCACCAGCAGCACGAAGGCGAGGAGGACGATCAGCGTGAGGATGCGTTGTCGCATAGGGTCAGTTCCTTGTTCGTCGCAGCATATCGATTGTTTCCTGTCTCGCTGTCATCGGGTACGTGCAGATCCAGTGTAGCGGATGCGGATCAAGAAACGATGCGACAGATGTTCAAGATTGGGTCAAGGTTGTGCCGCTTGGCACAGAAGATGGCCTATGCGCGTTGACCAGCGACCGGATCTCAGGTAGACTTCGGTTGCCCCCTGCACGTACCTGAGGTGCTACGATGTCCGATCTGCCGACGGTGTTGATAGTCGATGACGAGGCGCGGCTACGCGATCTGCTGCACACCTACTTGACCCAGGCCGGATTCACGGTGCTACTCGCCGCCGATGGGCCGGGCGCGCTGGCTCTGGCCCAGCAGCATCGGCCAGATGTGGTGGTACTCGATCTGATGCTGCCCGGCATCGATGGGTTGGAGGTCTGTCGGCAGTTGCGTCGCTTTTCCGACGCCTACGTGCTGATGCTCACCGCACGAGCCGAAGAGATTGATCGAGTGGTCGGCCTGGAGGTGGGCGCTGACGACTACGTGACCAAGCCCTTCTCGCCGCGCGAGCTGGTGGCCCGCGTCCGTGCGATGCTCCGCCGCCCACGCGGCGGGGCGAGCCCGGTCACCCCAGCGCTAGCGCCGCCGCCGATCACCCTCGGCCCGCTGCGCATCGATGACGCCCACCACGAAGTTACCCTTGATGGCGCGCCGATCACCCTCACCACGACCGAGTATGGTCTGCTCAACGCCCTAGCCGCGCACCCTGGCCAGATCTGCACCCGTGCCCGGCTGCTGGAGCAGGTCTGGGGCAGCGACTACTTCGGTGATGACCATGTGGTGGACGTACATATCGCTAACTTGCGGAAGAAGCTTGGCGAGGACTCCACGCAGATGCGGCTGATCGAGACCGTGCGCGGGGTGGGCTACCGGCTGCGGGTAGGAATCCCCTAGTGGTATTGGCAAAGCTGGAGTAGTCCACGCTCGCGCCCTCCGACCCGCTGTCGCCTCCGGCGGGGGTTTGGGGCGCAGCCCCCCATACGGCCCCGCAGCCGGGGATTGGGGGCCGCAGGCCCCCGATAATGATCATATTTTTGGTTGAAATTGTGCGCTCCGTGCGCAATTTCAACCAAAAATAGGGAAGGTTTTAGGGCGGCAGCCCTAAACTTGATGTGCATGGGGTGCAGCCCCCGCGACGTTGCACCAGCCCTGGATTGAACCTTGTTAGCGGTTCGTGCAGCACTTGCACCCTGGTGTATAATAAGAGATCCAACCCAATAACCCGAACACGATACGGATCAATTGCGATGAAACAATGTAGTCATCCATGCAAGACTGTCGCCTTCAATCATAATAACCTAGAGAAGTTGCGATCTCATTTGCTTGAGGGATACCAGTGCTTGGATGCGTGGCTGGCCCTGAGCCAGCTTGTGGGCGACCCACGCCAGCGGAGGGACTGCCTTGAGCGGGCCTCTGTGCTGGCCCCCGACAACACACAGGTACGGATCGCCTATCTGGAGGCACATATTGCGCTTGAACCGAACGATGTGACGGCGCAGCAGACGCTGGCTGAGATCCGCACGATGCAACTGCTCTCGGGCATGAAGACGGATCACTTCCACGAGAAGCCACGGGCGCGCCTGATCGGCGATGTTCTGATCTCGATTGGAGCGATCTCGGGCGATGAACTAAGCGATGTGCTGCGTGTGCAGAAATCTGGCAGTGTCATCTCAACCGAACGCCGCGTCGGCCAGTTGCTGCTCAAAAAAGGGCTGATCACGCCTAGCAAGCTCGCACAGGCTCTGATCATCCAGCAGCAGGAGCGCAGCCAGCTTCGCATCGCCCCCCAGGTACTCGGCGAGTACCTCGTTGAGCAGAACTACATCACGCCTCAACAGCTTGAGCTCGCCCTCGCCGAACAGTTGCGCCTCGATCAGAAGGGCCAGCGGCTCAGCCTTGGACAGATCCTTGTCCGCCTGAACCTCATAAGCCAGGCTCGGATCGAGAGCGCGGCCAAAGAGCACGAGCTTTCGTTTTGGTCGAAGTTTGGGTAGGAGGGGGCGAGGCATACACCCCGGAGCCGCCGAGATCATGGCTGTGGCCAGATCTATCGGCGGCTCCTTGTTTTGGGCGATGAAGGAAGGCCGAAGCACTCGTGGCGCGAGTGCTTCGGCCTTTCACGCGAGGTTATGGGCGGAAGCCCAAGATCCACAGGATGATGTCGATGGTGTGGTGGTGGAATACGTGATTTCGCCGCTCCATGAGAGCGCTATTGAGAAGACGCCACTCCTCCTCGCGTCGCTCGTTGCGGTCAATGCGCTCAAAGTAGGTGTTCATGACCTGCTCCTAGATCTCGTCTGCCGCACGGGCTGGATCCGGGAGCGGCAGGCGGCTTGTCTCAAGGGCTGACGATGTTGCCAGCGTGCTATAGGTGCGCCGTACATCCGGGTGACGACGAAGATCAAGGAAGACCAGTTGTTCAAGAGACTGTGGGCTACGGGTGCGTACTTTTAGCAGAAAGCACCACTCGCCAATCAGTCGGCTAATCTCCTGAGCGCCGGTTATGGTGCAGAGAAACGCCTCAAGCGTTTCGAGGTCACACCCTGCACGCGACTCAATGAAAATGAAAGCGGTGGTGGTGAACCCCAGGGCAATCGGGTTGAGCCGGGCGGCATAGCCACTGATGTAGCCGCGCTCCTCTAGCAGCCGCACCCGCCGCTGCACCGTTGGTGGGGTCATACCTACGCGCTGTGCCAGATCAACGTGGGTCATGCGCCCATCCTGCTGGAGCAGGCCGAGGATCTGGATGTCGATGGCGTCAAGTTCGTTCGTGGCTTGTTTTTCTTCTTTTACCATTAAAATAAGTATATCATCCTTCTTATTTTACATCAATCAGTCGAAAGATGTACTATTTCATTCCTGACGACGGCAACCTGCTCTCAGTAGTCTTAGACAAGGTTTCAGGTGCCAGGTTTCAGCTTTACAGTGAGGCGAGGAGGCGAGGAGGCGAGGAGGCGAGGAGGCGAGGAGG
>CAIRFY010000005.1 GCA_903877945.1 uncultured Oscillochloris sp.
ACAGCTTTCCTGGGCCGGGCGTTGGCCGTAGATTCAGGGACGGATACGCACATCGGTGAACACCAACGGAAACAGGGAACGGGTACTCACCGGTTCATACCCTTGCGCAGCGAGGGCTGCCAGCAGCACGACCGCATTGTTTTGATCAGCCACCAGCGTGGCCTCACCGACGCCGTGGGCGCGAGCGAGCTGCGCCCAATCGTGGAGCGACGTGTCGGTCGAAATGACAAACCAGTCCTTCTGTCCAAAGATCGGGGCGGCGTTAAGGGGTAACCAATCTTGATTGGTAACCAATGCACGAGATGGGGCAGCGAGAATCGCTTGATTGACATCGAGCGAGAAGTTCCGATCAGCCTTGAGGACGTGGATACCACGGGCGTGCATACCGAACCCAATGATCACCAGCGCAATCCCGACGGCCTGCCCAAAAATTGAGAGACGCTGATATCCCCCTCGCCACAGCCCAAGGATCGCGAGTAGTGGATAAAAAGTGAGGGCAAAGCGTGCCCCCCACTCCGGCCCACCGTTCGGACTGTCCCCACGCACCACAAGAATGGCGAAGGCGTAGGCCGCCAGCCCACCAAGCGTGGTAAGCAGGAAGATCCTCACACGTTGGTCGCCAGATCGCCAGATTGCACGGGTCTGGCTGAGGCCAATCAGCGCCCAGGGAGTGGTAAAGAGTAATCCGTGACCCGAGCGGTAGTAGCCCGGCATGAACCAAAAGACGGACGTGGCCAAGGCGCAGATCAGCCAGCATGCTGTAAGGATGTGTCCGACCAGTCGAGAGTCGGGGTCGAGGAATCCGCAGATGATGGCCAGAACTGCGGCAGCCGCCCACACATTGCCCAGCCAGCCAGAGCTAAGCTGCCCGTGAGAACCCGGCCCAATCAGCAGATCGGGGATAGCCTGGAACTGCGCTGAGCGGATGTAGGCGAACGGGACGTAGATATGCGAGGCGTTGTCGGGGAGCGACTGCCCCCCAAACATGATTTGGTGCAGAGGGACGTAGGGCAGCAGCAGCAGGATCAGAATCGCCCCCGACCATACAATCCCCCAGCGACGCTCAGTGACCAGCAGCCATGTCGCCGCGAGCAGCGCCCCACAAAAGAGAATTGTGTCTGGGCGGATATAAATCGCCAGGGCAAAGATCACGCTCGTCCCCGTCCACCGTAGCAGATCGGACCAGGTTCGGCGAAGGGGACGCAGATTCAGCACGAGCCAACTACCAGCCAGGATCAAACTGCTCGCCAGGGTATGTTCCCAGAACATCACCGCGTAGATCAGCACCGGACTTCCGAGGCTGATCAAGAGCCACAGGATTATGCTGCGGTTTGCGGGAGCGATCAGATAGCAACTTAAGACACAGATCGCGGCCCCACCACACGCCGGGATAAGGTAAAGCCCGTAGCTACCAAGCATCTGATAGAAGGGCAAGGTCAGCAGCGGGAAGATCGGCAAGCGCCCAAAAGAGAGTGCGTGGCCGCGCACGTGGAGGAGTTGCATACCGGCAAAGCGCAGATCTGGATCGAGGCTAATGCCGCTGTAGGGAATATCCGTACTGAGTCGCCCGCTCTCTAGTCGTAAATTGGACATCTGGAGCAATTTCGCTCCTTCGTCGGGCGACCAGATTGCATCAGGAGAAAACCACCCGCAGGCGATAACGAGGTAAACTACGAACGTGATAAGCCCATAGACAAGCGGAGCCAGCGGGTGTGTTGCGAGGATGAATATCTGTCGAACTTGTCCTTTAGAGGGCGGGTTAGTCATTGCGATCCCCACTCCCTCCACCTCAAAGTCTGCCATTTACGTGGCGGACTCAGCCGCATGTGCGCTGAAACGCCTCCTCCGAACGCCGCAAACAGTAATATATCAAGCGCATGCCCATTATACCGTATACTCCCATAAGCACATATGGTATACTGCCCGAATGCTCAGCGATGTCTTGTTTTTTGTTGGACAGTAGGATTTTTGTACGGAATCTGTACACTCATCCGTTAATCACGTATGCGAGATCGCCTATGGCATCACCAGCGACTGCGCACCACCACCGTCGCCACGATCCTGCGACGGTGTTTGATACGGTGCCGATAGTCTCCGCGATCCTCTCAGCCGGCGTGGCATGTGTCGTCTACCTGCTCACCCTCGCTCCCACAGTTTTCACGCTTGATAGCGCCGAGTTTACGCTAGCAGCCTACACACTCGGTTTAGCCCACAGTCCAGGCTACGCCACCTATCTTCTGCTACTCCACCTATTTCAACAGTTGCCGATTGGCGATGTTGGATACCGTACAAACCTTTTTTCTGCTCTCGCCAACTGCTTCAGCGTTGGCGCACTCACTCTTCTCTGTAGGCAATTCTATGATCGTTGGGAACCAGCAGTCGTCGCCGCACTCTGCTTCGCTTTCAGTGTGTCGGTCTGGTCTGTCTCCGTTGTCGCTGAAATCTACACCTTTCAGGGGGCGATTCTCGCAGCGGTTCTGCTGCTGCTAACGCGATGGCGGCGTCTTGGACAGCCCGTTGCCCTGATCGGAGCTATTGGGGTGTTCTGCCTCGGAGTCGCGAACTCGTCCGCCACGCTGCTCTGGGCTCCGGGAGTGGCATGGCTCGCCTTGATCACCCCACAATGGCGCATCTTACGCGGACGCCACGTCCTCGCATTGGTGGGCGTAGGCATTCTTTCCTTAAGTCCCATACTCTATTTCCCACTACGCTCGCTGGCCCACCCGGAATTTATCAATATCGGCTTCTATGATGCACAAGCAATCTTCCACCCTGTCGACTTGGCAAATTTTGCTAACTTGCGTGACTACATGTCTGGGCGTCAGTTTAAGGAACTCTTTTTCTCCAACCTGAACCTCGCACTTGGACATCAAGTGTTAACCTTTTTGTCCAATCTGACGGTTGCGTTTTTTGGTGTTGGATTACCGCTAGGTATTTGGGGCATCTGGTCTGTCTGGCGGCGTGATCCGATGCTCACGATGGGGCTGGCCCTAACCGTCATCCCGCATACTATCTTCTTCATTACCTACGGTGCAATCGATACGTCCCTGATGTTCCTCCCGGTCTACCTAGTATGGACAGTGTTTCTTGGCGCAGGGATATCCATGCTCTTTCGTGAGTTCTCCGTAACTTCTGCTCGTCTGATAGCGTTGCTTCCAGTGATGATGTTGTTCGCGAATGCACCCGTCGCCAATCTTGGAGGTGCTACTGGCCCGGCAGATCTCGCCCGCCAGCGTCTCCGTGAAGCGCCACCTCACACACTCTATCTTGCGTCATGGGGCGATGCTGATATGATGCGCTACTACCAAATCGTCGACGGCTTCCGCGTTGACGTACAAGTGGTCAACCGCTTCTTTGTCGCCAATGATCAAATGGTTCCCCTGGTCGTTACCGCAACGCAACGGCAACGACCACTCTATGTCACATCCCAGAACTTGGTGTTCGCTGACGGCTATCGTACGGTACCTATGGGCAGTGGGTACCAAATCATGCCCCAGTTGGACAACAGGTAATTATGGTGGTGCATACCTGAATAGTCAGAGGATGTCTATGCAGAACTCACATCGTCGTATCGCTATCGTCGTGTCGCTCGCATTGGGGTTACTGTCGGTGCCCTATCTGGCGCTGTCGTTCAGCCCGTCTCAGTCGCTCCAGGTCCTTGCT
>CAIRFY010000006.1 GCA_903877945.1 uncultured Oscillochloris sp.
ACCGTGTCACCCCATCACCGTGTCACCCCATCACCGTGTCACCCCATCACCGTGTCACCCCATCACCGTGTCACCCCATCACCGTGTCACCCCATCACCGTGTCACCCCATCACCGTGTCACGACTCATACTCAGTCTCGATCATCTCGCCAATCGACTTGTTCTGCGGCACCATCGGGAATACGTTCACCTCGCGCTCAACCCGGAAGTCGATCAGCACTGGGCCGTCGGTGGCCATGGCCTCGTCAATCGCGGCCTGCACATCCTCCGTGCGCTCAACGGTGATGCCCTTCCAGTAGTACGCCTCGGCCAGCTTAGCGAAGTTCGGGCCGCTCAGGGGCGTGCCGCTGTAGCGTTTGCCCTCGAACAGCTCCTGCCACTGGCGCACCATACCCAGGTAGCCGTTGTTGATCACCAGCACCTTGACGTTCTTGATACCCTCCTGGATGATCGTCGCCATCTCCTGGTTGGTCATCTGGAAGCCACCGTCGCCACAGACAACCCAGACCGTTTTGTCGGGGTGGGCCACGGCCACGCCGAGGGACGCGGGCACCGAGAAGCCCATCGTGGCTGCGCCGCCCGAGGTAATGTGGGTACGCGGGCCGCCGTTGAAGTCGAACAGTTGCGCGGCCCACATCTGGTGCTGGCCGACATCGGTCACGAGCACGTAGTTGCCGTGGGCGTTGAGCGTCTTGCTCAGGGCCGCGTACACATCGTGGGGAGGTAACGCCATGCCACGGGTATTGGCCCGGCTCACATACTGCTGCTTGCCCTGATGTTTGTCCTGTATATCGCGGATGTACTCCATCCAGTCCGAGGCGTGTCCGTGCAGCGCGGCCAGTTCATCGTGGCTGGGCATGTCCTCCATCAGCGCCAGCAGCACATTGCGCGCATCGCCAACAATCGGCACCGTCACCTTGACGTTCTTGCCGATCTCCGAGGGGTCAATATCCACATGGATGATCTTGGCGTGTGGCGCGAAGGTGCTGGCCTTGCCCGTGATCCGGTCGTCAAAGCGACCGCCGATATTGAACAGAACGTCGCACTCCTGAATGGCCTTATTGCCATGCACCCAGCCGTGCATGCCGGGCATGCCGATGTTCAGCGGGTGGCTCTCGGGCAGTGAGCCAATGCCGTGCAGAGTGGTGAGGACAGGGACGCCCAACTTCTCGGCGAAGGCGCGCAGTTCCTCGCTGGCCCCCGCCATCACCACGCCGTTACCCGAGATGATCAGCGGCTTCTTGGCCTCGATCAACAGGCGCAGCGCCTCACGGATCTGCTTGCGGTTGCCGTGGGTCGTCGGCTTATAGCCGGGGATGTTCATCTTCACGTCCCAGTTGGGAACGAAGATCTTCTGCATCGCGTCCTTGGTGATGTCGATCAGCACCGGGCCGGGACGACCGGTGGTGGCGATGTGAACGGCCTCCTTGAAGACGTAGGGCAGTTCCTCGGCGCGCTTCACCAGGTAGTTATGCTTGGTAATCGGCATCGTGATGCCCGTGATGTCCGTCTCCTGAAAGGCGTCTTTGCCCAGCACCGTCGAGGAAACCTGACCGCAGATCGCCAGGAGCGGGGTGCTGTCCATCATCGCGTCGGCAATCGGCGTTACCAGGTTGGTTACACCGGGACCAGAGGTACCAATGCAGACGCCGAGCCTACCAGTCGAGCGGGCGTAGCCCTCGGCGGCGTGACCCGCGCCCTGCTCGTGGCGACAAAGAATATGGCGCAGCGTGTCGCGGTACTCCCACATCGCGTGGTAGAACGGCATAATTGCCCCGCCGGGCAGGCCGAACATCACCTCCACGCCCTCGCGGATAAGGGCCTCGCACATCACCTGTGCGCCGGTTCGTGTCTCAGACATGTGTCTCTTCTCCTAGCGTAAGGGCGAAGCATTCGCCACCTGTAATATTCTCTTGGACAAGGTTCCAGATCAGCTTTACCGTGTGCGCTGTTCGTAGTGGGCGCTTCAGCGCCAAGCGGCTGAATCCGCCACTACGAACGGTAAACCTGAAACCTTTTTATTCCAACACCGCCCCATTGCTCGCATTCGTCACCATGCGCGTGTAGCGGGCCAGCCAGCCGCGCCGATACTTAGGTGCGGGGGGCGTCCAGGCAGCGCGGCGGGTCGCCAGTTCCTCGTCGCTCAGATCCACCGTCATCGTGCGCGCACCCAGGTCAATCGTCACCATATCACCATCGGCAATCAGCCCAATCGGCCCACCCTCAGCGGCCTCGGGGCTGACGTGGCCGATGCACAGACCACGGGTGCCGCCCGAGAAGCGCCCGTCAGTGATCAGGGCGGTGGTGCTGGAAAGTTCAGGAATACCCTTGACCATACTGGTCAGCGAGAGCATCTCGCGCATGCCGGGGCCGCCGCGTGGACCTTCATAACGCACCACGATCACGTCACCGGGGTTGATCTGGCCGTTCACCACCGCGTTGGTAGCGGACTCCTCACTATCGAAGCAGCGCGCCGGGCCGTGGAAGTTCATCTCGTGCTGCTCCACCGCGCCCACCTTGATGATCCCACCCTCGGGGGCCAGGTTGCCGAACAGGGCGCTCAGCGCGCCGCGCTCGGAGTGCGGTGCGCTGGCCGGGTGGATGCACTCCGGGTTACGGATCTCCACACCCTCCAGGCTCTCGCCCAACGTCACGCCCATCACCGTCCGCGCACCCAGCTTGAGCGCGCCAGGCTTCTTGGCCAACTCGGCCAGAATGGCGGGCACGCCGCCCGCATCGTGGACATCCTGGATATGCCACTGGCGCGGGCCGTCCCAGGCCGGGCTGACCTTGGCCAGATGCGGCACCCGGTCGCTCACCTCGTTGAAGCGAGATACCGGGTAATCCAGATCGGCCTCGCGGGCCAGAGCGAGAACGTGCAGCACCGTGTTGGTCGATCCACCCATGGCCACATCCAAGGCCATGGCGTTATCAATCGCGTCGGCGGTGACCACATCGCGGAAGCGCAGATCCTGCGCCACCAGGGTCATGATCTGGGCGGCGGCCTGGCGGGCCAACTGGTGACGCTCGGGCGCAATCGCCAGAATGGTGCCGTTACCGGGCAGAGCGATGCCGAGCGCCTCGCAGAGACAGTTCATTGAGTTGGCGGTGAACATGCCCGAACATGAGCCACAGGTGGGACAGGCGATCTGTTCCAGCTTGAGCAGTTGTTCGTCGGTCATCTTACCCGCCGCCCGCTTGCCCACCGCCTCAAACACCGTGATCAGATCGGACTTATTGCCCTCTTCATCAACACCGGCGGCCATAGGGCCGCCGGAGACAAAAATCGTCGGGATGTTCACGCGGGCCGCCCCCATCAGCATACCGGGGACGATCTTGTCACAGTTCGGAATACAGATCATGCCGTCGAAGCAATGGGCGGACACCACCGTCTCCACGCAGTCGGCGATCAGCTCACGCGAGGGCAGCGAGAAACGCATGCCCTCGTGGCCCATCGCGATCCCGTCGTCCACGCCAATCGTATTAAACTCGAAAGGCACGCCGCCCGCCGCCCGCACCGCATCCTTCACCACCCGCCCAAATTCCTGGAGATGGGCGTGGCCGGGAATGATGTCAATGTAGGAATTGCAGATAGCGATAAAGGGCTTGCCAAAGTCCGACTCGTCCTTGATCTGGCCGGTGGCCCGCAGCAGGCTGCGGTGGGGCGCACGCTCGAACCCGCGCTTGATCGTGTCTGATCGCATAGCCGAACCCCCTGATGGATTGCGGATTGTGGATTGTGGGTTGTGGATTGCGGATTGCGGATTGAACGTCGTGAAGTCGTGTGCTAAATCCACAATCCACAATCCACAATCCACAATCCACAATCCACAATCCACAATCCACAATCCCTAGCGCCTACAAACGAAAAACCCCCCGCGCTTCCGTGGGAGGTTCAGCCTTACTACTGTACCGGGTCGCTACGCTTCCCCCCCCAAACGGCTGTCGCTCCACCCAACGAGGAGGAGTACGAGGCCGCTAATGAGGATGATGTTTACAAACAGGGAAGACATCGGTATGTGTAACCTTTACAATCTACAACCGTGGTGAGAATACCACAGGCTCTAAAAACCGTCAAGCGTGACTCGTACTCTTGCCAGGGCATGAGCAAAGTCAGATCCGGCCCCCTCACCCCCTGCCCCTCTCCCTCACGGGGAGAGGGGGCTGGGGGGTGAGGGCTGTCCGGCGACCACACGACTTTGCACATGCCCTGGTACTCTTGCGCCGTCAGTATTACTTTTATTGCCAAATGGTATAGGAAGACACCATTATTCGATGTACGCAGCGGAGTATACTAGAGCAGTGTGTAGTTCCAGGGGCAGACACAACAGGGAGGTTGCGCCGTGTTCCATACCATCCTCGTCCCCCTCGACGGATCGTCCGCTGGCGAGCAGGCTCTTGCGACGGCGGCCCGTCTGTCCCAGCATCATCACGTGTCGCTTCACATCGCCCACGTCCACTCTCCATACACCACCGCTCCGATCACCATCGAGGGTCTGCCGGTGATCGACGAACAACTGCACTCGCGTGTCGCCGACCACGAACTGACCTACCTGCGTCATGCGGCTGCTTCGGTACATACCGCTGTCGAACCAATTATTGCCCGACTGGATGGCCCGGTGGCCTTCACTCTGGCCAGCTACTGCCACGAGATCCACGCCGACCTGCTGGTACTCACCACCCACGGTCGCAGCGGCTTCTCCCTACTCTGGCTGGGCAGCGTCGCCGAGGCCATGCTGCATAGCATGAGCGTGCCCATGCTGCTGCTGCGGCCTACGCCTGTACCTGTTTCGCCTGTGACCTTCCGGCATATCCTCGTACCCCTTGATGGCTCCGCCCTGGCCGAGCAGATTCTGCCCCACGCTGTGGCTATAGCCAGCCACGATAGTGCCGAACTGACGTTGCTGCGGGTCATCGAGGGCCACTCGTCTGCCGACTCTGGGCGCAGCCCCTTGTATCGCCCTCACGAGACGAATGACGCCGATCAGCGAGCGACCGCCGATCTCTACTTGAGCCGCCTATCTGCCGAATTGCTGTCCACCGGGCACCCCACCCACACCGCCGTGATTGCTTCTGAACACCCGGCCCGTGCCATTCTCACCGCCGCCGAAGAGCGCGGTGCCGACCTGATCGCCCTGGCAACTCGCGGGCGCAGCGGATTCACCCGCGCCATCCTGGGCAGCGTGGCCGATAAACTCATTCGTGGCGGGACGCTACCAATGTTGGCCTTGCGCCCCAGCCCGCCGGAGGATTGAGGGGATAGACAAGGTTTCAGGTGCCAGGTTTCAGCGTGACAGCTCTGCGATGAGGCGAGGATGCGATGAGGCGATGAGGCGGTGAGGCGAGGAGGCGAGGAGGCGAGGAGGCGAGGAGGCGAGGAGGCGAGGAGGCGATGAGGCGGTGAGGCGATGAGGCGGTGAGGCGATGAGGCGGTGAGGCGGTGAGGCGGTGAGGCGGTGAGGCGGTGAGGCGGTGAGGCGATGAGGCGATGAGGCGGTGAGGCGGTGAGGCGAGGATGCGATGAGGCGAGGATGCGACGAGGCGAGGATGCGACGAGGCGATGAGGCGAGGATGCGATGAGGCGATGCTATAGCAATCCTAAACTGGTTATGAAAAGGAGTCGAGCCTTTAGGCGGCCTTATCCGGCTAAAGCCTTGACTCCACACAACAACCCCAAGAGGATTGCTATATCAAAGCCCGATGCCTACGTCGTTGTCGCTCGACCTGAGTCCGTGACTCGTGTCACCAGGGGCGAGACGGTGAACAATTTGACAAAAATGCGCTAAGGATTTATTGTTCATCACAATTTCTTCACAAGTACATTAAAGTCACATTTAACACCATATTGTCCTGCTCAGCATTGCACACGAGGTCAGGTATGATGCGTCTCTTTCCTCACCGATCAGTTCGCCTCACGATTCATCTCCTGCTTGTGATGACCATCCTGGTTGGCCATATCCCACTGGCCGCAGTCGCTGTAGCAGCCTCCGCTCATCCTCAACCCCCCAGCAGCGCACAACGCTCGCCTCAGGTGCGCCCGGAGCGAACACGTGCGCTGGCTTCCGTAGCCAGCCAGCCAGCACGAGCCTATCGCGTACCGGCTTTTGTTTTGCAGGAAAGCCAGGCCGTCAACATTACGGAGACCGGGTTTGTGCCGACGATCATCACGGTTGTGCCTGGCACCCAGATCGTATGGACGAATCAGACAACGACGACTCAGCAGATCGAGGTCGCAGCAGCCACATATTCGGTGTATCTCCCGCTGATCGCTCGCTCGTCACCATCTACGGCGGCGATGCCCGGAGTGCGAGGCGGCCATTCCGCAGTGAGCGCCGCATCACCCGTGTGGTCCAGTAATCCGATTGTGCCTCAGGCGACGGTGACGTATTGTTTGCGTTCATAAGAACCATTGCGTTTTGTTACGTTTTGTTGCGTCTTATGGTACAATTGTGCCATGAAACTCAGCGAGTATGCACAAAAGGTTGGGGTTCGTTACGAAACGGCATGGCGCTGGTTTAAGGCGG
>CAIRFY010000007.1 GCA_903877945.1 uncultured Oscillochloris sp.
CGGCACAACCAGATAATCGTCCGACCAAGGGAAGGGATCCTTGACCTCCGCGACGAGGCCCGTATCACGGAGGCTGCGCAGGGTCTGGAACTCGCGCAGATAGAAGGTGCGACGATCACTGCTGCTAAGGGGATCGCGACCGAGATCATAGAGGTAGAGGGTGCGGCGCTCACCGCCTGCGATTTTGGCATGTAAGATACGGGTACCCGGAAGGCCATCGCTCGCATCCTCAATCGTAAAGATCCCAATCTCTGACGGAACGGTTGGGCGATCAGAGAGGTCAACTAGCTTATCGCGAATAACGGTGCTGTGCTGTCCCACCAGAGGGTTGCCCCCGCTCTGATCTCCATGCATCAGACGGGCACAGATCGTGTTGAAGATAAAAAGTTGCGAGTCAATGCGCGGATCCTTAATCGGTGGAACGCGCTCACTGAGAGAGAGGAGTACCCCGGCATGGACAAAATGTCCACGTTCGTGACTGAGCGCCGGAACTCGTATGCGTACGTGTTCGGCCAGGATGCCAGCGATGTAGTCAACCTTATTCAGCGGACTACTCACCGATGCCCCGTCAGCCCGCACCCAAATCTGATCACTGCCGCGAATCTGCCCATACCACGATTTCTCATCAATCAAAAAGACGTGACGCTTGCCAATGACGATAAAATCAATCTCAAAGGTGCGCTCGTTGGCGGTAGGCAGCACTTTATTGCAGATGACGATCCAATCAGCGGGGAGGTTCGCAAGTTCACCGGCAGCACGTCGCTCACCCTCGGTCGCAAAGGCTCCGGCTTTGACGATCTCCGCCATTGGATACTCCTACGCAGATCTATATAAGTTGGTGTACATCAGTCCACACTATAACATGTACCTCATGCTCCTACCATACCAGGCACATATGTGGGTGTGCCACATTGTTATGCAGGCACATCAGCACAACCGCAATGAGGATCGCGGCCACGTAGGAGAGGATCGCGGCTGCGTAGGAGAGGATCGCAGCCGCGTAGATGAGGATCGCGGCTGCGTAGGAGAGGATCGCAGCCGCGAAGGAGAGGATCGCGCCTGCGTAGATGAGGATCGCGGCTGCGAAGGAGAGGATCGCGGCTGTGAAGGTGAGGATCGCGGCCATGTAGGTTGGTTACATTTTTGTGCATGGGATATGTACAATACGCAGGTGCGCCAATTTGGGCGACACAATCGGCGTATATCTCAGAAAGGATCCATCCATGGCCCGACGCACCATCGCGGTTCCTCACGTTACCCTCACCGCCGACCACGAGACCGTCAAAGCGCTTCAGGGTATGATTGACTACCAGCCACTCAACCCGGCCTACAGCTCCACGCAGCTCATGCAGCTCCAAGCGACACTGACTCAGGCTGAGCAGGCCGAGAAAGAGGCAGAGGTGGCCCTCGCCCAGGCTCGTGCTATCCGAGCCGAGACCACTCACACCTACCATGACGCAGTTGTCGGTGCACGCGCCCATGTGGTTGCCCAGTATGGCCCGGACTCGGCCGCCATCTCCCTCGTTGGCCTCACCCGCAAGTCGGAGCGCAAGCGACCGGTCAAGCGCCAGGCCACAGCGTAGACGGGAAGACGGGAGTCACCAAGACGGGGAAGCATCAACTTCCCCGTCTTGGTGTCTCTGAGATCCCTTAACCCCTACCCCCGCTTCGTCGCCGCCGAGATCCGCATCAGCAGGCCGATGATTAGGAAGTTGATGAGTACGGATGATCCGCCGTAGGAGATGAAGGGCAGGGTAATGCCGGTGAGCGGAATGAGCCGCAGGTTCCCGCCGATAATGATGATTGACTGCACCGCGATGATCGTGGTCAAGCCGACGGCCAGTAGCTGCTCAAAGCCACGAAATCGACCGGGAATGGCCAGAGCGATGTGGTAGCCACGAAAAATCAGCAGCACGTAGGCGATGAGTACGGCCAGGGTGCCGCCAAGGCCCATCTCCTCGCCCACGGCGGTGAAGATGAAGTCGGTGTGGATCGCCGGGACGATGGCCGGCACGCCCATGCCGAGCCCGGCCCCGAAGATCCCGCCCGATGCCAGGGCGTAGATCCCCTGCACAATCTGGTAGCCGTAGCCCTGGGCGACCGCCCACGGGTTCAGCCAGATTTCAACACGTAGCGATACGACCGGCAGCCGTGTGTAGAGGACGTAGGCTCCCACCGCGAAGGCCAGCACTCCCGCCAGTACGTACAGCGCACGTCCGGTGGCCGTGTAGAGCATGGCGAGAAAGACCCCGAAGAGCAGCAGGGCCGCCCCCAGGTCGCGCTGAAAGACGATGGTCGCCATTGCGATGCCCCACATGCCCAAGATCGGCACGAGGTACGGCAGTGGCGGCAGAGTCAGCGGGCCAAACCGATACCCGGCGGCCACCACCTCGCGGTGCTCGTTCAGGTACGAGGCCATGAAGATCACCAGGATGATCTTGAGCAGTTCTGAGGGCTGGAAGAGGAAGGCTCCGAAGTTGAACCAGACCTTGACCCCGCTGCCGTTCGGATCGACGCCAAAGACGAAGGTGGCAAAGATCAGGAGCATGCCGATCACGAGCCAGATATAGCGGTAGTGGTCGAGGACATCGACCAGCGAGAGCCGCAACGCCCGGATGCAGATCCGATCCCAAGGTACGAACAGCATCAGGGCCAGCACAGCCACGCCAATGGTTACCCACAATGATTGCTTGGCTGCCACGCCCGCGTAGGTGTCGCCGTACAGCGCGTTCAGGCTGGGGTCGAGTCGTGCGGTGAGCATCAGGCTCAGCCCGGCCAGCAGGGCCACGAGCGGCAGTAGCACCTGGTCGGCGTCGGGACTCCGCACGCTCAGCCCGACCGAGATGCCAATGAAGAGGAGCAGCGGCAGTGTGGAGGGCCAGAGGATGCTTAGCACCCCTGGCACGGTGGCGACAAAGTTACGCTGCTGGGTTGCGGTGACTACCAGCAGGTAGCCCGCTGCAAAGAAGAGCAGTACCGTCACGAGCAGTTGGAACTCGACCCCGCGAAATTGTCGTAGCCGTTGAAACCACATTATTTCCCCAACTCCTCTTGCACGTTGGCGGCCTGAGCGGCCACCAAGCGGAAGCGCCGCGCACTGTCTTTGTCGTGGACGCTCTCGGCGGCGCGCATGAGCATGCCGGCGGCGTACTGGAGTTGCCGCAGCGCCTCACGCCGCCCTTCTAGCCGCCCCTGTGCGATCTCGCGCTCCATATGTTCAATAATCTGATCGATGGTGAGCATGGGCCACTCCTTCCAAACGTGATATGATAACTACTCTGAACATACCGAGATAAGCAATCCTCTTGGATCCGTGAATAAAGGGAAGAGGAGCAGCTATGGCTGCAAAAACACTCAAAATCAATGGTACCATGATTAGCGCTCGCGAGGGCGAGAGCATCCTGGAGGCCGCACGCGACTCCGGCGTCGCTATCCCAACGCTCTGTCACCTGGATGGACTCTCGGATGTGGGCGCATGTCGGCTCTGCATTGTCGATGTTGGCGGTCGAATACG
The DNA here is from genome assembly GCA_903877945.1 of uncultured Oscillochloris sp. Taxonomy (GTDB): domain Bacteria; phylum Chloroflexota; class Chloroflexia; order Chloroflexales; family Chloroflexaceae; genus Oscillochloris. Next base: position 3,515 of record CAIRFY010000007.1, read on the forward strand.
CCCTGCCTGTACGACTGCCGTCGCTGAGGGGATGGATATTCAGACCAATACCGAACGGTTGCGGACATACCGACGCCAGATCGTTGAATTGCTCTTTGCGGAGCGCGGCCACGTCTGCGCGGTGTGCGTGGCCAGCGGCCATTGTGAACTTCAGGATTTGGCCGTCTCCCTAGGCATGGATCATGTGCGCTACGACTACCTGGCGCCCACCTGTACTGTGGACATCAGTCATCAACGCTTCGGGATCGACCACAACCGCTGCGTCCTTTGTACGCGCTGCGTGCGGGCCTGCGATGAGGTCGAAGGTGTTCATACGTGGGATGTCTCCGGTCGCGGCACCTCGGCGCGCATCATCAGCGATCTAAACCAGCCCTGGGGCGAGGCCGAGAGCTGCACGTCGTGTGGTAAGTGTTTGTTGGCATGTCCAACCGGTGCCCTCTTCCAGCGCGGTTCTACCGTCGCCGAGATGGAACACGCCTCCGGCAGGATCGCCCTGATTGTCGAGTCGCGCCGGGTGATGCGGTGATGCGGGGACGCGGGGACGCGGGGACGCGGGGACGCGGGGACGCGGGGACGCGGGGACGCGGGGACGCGGGGATGCGGGGACGCGGGGACACCCTGTCGTCGTGTCGTACAACGAGGATATAATGAGCGATGACACCCCCAAAATCAAGCTGGCAACCGTCTGGCTGGGCGGCTGCTCGGGTTGCCATATGTCGCTGCTCGATCTGGACGAGTGGCTGATCGACCTGGCTGCCCACGTGGATTTGGTGTACAGTCCCATTGCCGACATCAAGGTCTTCCCCGAGGGGGTGGATCTGGCTCTGGTCGAGGGAGCCATCGCCAGCGACGAGCACATGGAGATCATCCACACGGTACGGCGCAACAGCACGCTGCTCGTATCGCTCGGCGACTGCGCGGTGACGGGGAATGTCACCGCTCTGCGCAACCCCCTGGGCGCAGCCGGGCTGACGCTCCAGCAGATCTACGTCGATCACGGCGACCCGCGTGGGATTATTCCGGCTGAGCCAGGGATCGTGCCGGTGCTACTCGATAGGGTGGTGCCCGTACACGCCGCTGTGGCGGTAGATTATTTCCTGCCGGGGTGCCCGCCGCCGGCTCCGCGCATTCGTGCGATGCTAGAGGCTCTGCTCGCTGGCAAGACTCCCGTCGCCGAGGGTGCGAAGATGCTGCGATTTGGATAGGTGATTCTATGAGCCAGCGTATCATAATCGACCCGGTGACCCGCATCGAGGGTCACGCCAAAATAAGTATCTATCTGGACGATGCAGGCGAGGTGAGCGACGCCCGCTTCCATGTAACCGAGTTCCGTGGCTTTGAGCGCTTCTGCGAGGGCCGACCCTTCTGGGAGATGCCAGCAATCACGGCGCGCATCTGCGGGATCTGCCCGATAAGCCACCTGATGGCATCCGCAAAGGCGGGCGATGGCATCCTGGCGGTGGACATTCCGCTGGCGGCCGAGAAGCTACGCCGCCTGATGAACCTCGCCCAGATCGTTCAGTCCCACGCGCTGAGTTTCTTCCACCTGAGTGCGCCGGATCTACTGCTCGGCTTCGATAGCGATCCGGCGCAGCGCAATGTCTTCGGCCTGATCGCCGCCGCCCCTGACCTGGCGCGCAGCGGTATCCGACTGCGCCAGTTTGGTCAGGAGATCATCGAACACCTCGGTGGGCGCAAGATCCACCCGGCATGGGCGGTGCCGGGCGGCGTGCGGGCGGGCCTGTCGAATGCGTCGCGTATGGCGATCCGCGAGAAGCTACCCGAAGCCCTCTCGACAACCAGGAGTGCAATTGGTCACTTCAAAACGATGCTCGACAAACATCGTGACGAGGCCGTGAGCTTTGGCTCTTTCGACAGCCTCTTCCTGGGCCTCGTCGGTGACGACGGCTCGTGGGAGCACTACGGCGGCAAGATGCGCGTGGTGGACTCAACCGGGGCCATCTTGGAGGATCATGTCGAGGCGGCGCGCTACCAGGAGATCATTGGCGAGGCAGTGGAGCCGTGGAGCTATCTGAAGTTTCCCTACTACAAGCCACGCGGCTACCCTGACGGCATGTATCGGGTTGGGCCCCTGGCACGCATCAACGTCTGCCGATCCTTCGGCACGCCGCAGGCCGATGATGAGCTGATCGAACTGCGTCAGCGCGGCGGAGCGACGATCAAGGCCAGCTTCCTCTACCACTACGCCCGTCTGGTGGAGATCCTCGGCTCCCTAGAGCGGATCGCCCACCTCCTCAATGACCCTGACCTACACTCCAAGCGTCTGCGCGCCGACGCTGGCGTGAACCGGCTGGAGTCGGTGGGCGTGAGCGAGGCTCCGCGTGGCACTCTTATCCACCACTACCACGTAGACGAGCATGGCCTGATCACCCGTGTGAACCTGATCATCGCCACAGGCCAGAACAACCTGGCCATGAATCGCACCGTGGCCCAGATCGCCCGCCGCTTCGTGCGCGGCCCGAAGATCGCCGAGGGCATGCTCAACCGTGTCGAAGCTGGTATCCGCGCCTTCGACCCCTGCCTGAGTTGCTCAACCCACGCTATGGGGCAGATGCCACTTGAGATAAGCCTGTTCGATGCCGATGGCACCTTGCTTGATACGGTGGCGCGATAGCCGATTGCCGATTGCCGATTGCCGATTGCCGATTGCCGATTGCCGATAATCGGGCGTCAGCGGCTATGTTCATTCAGTGTGACAAGGCGAGTTCTGCGGTGCTGCTCATTTTTTGTGAGGCTCTACGATATGGCAATGGTACCAGTTATTCAGATTGGGGTAGGCGGGGTAGGTCGCGAATTGGTTGGGCAGGTGCTGGGGGCGCGGGCGGCGCTGGAGGCGCGCTACGGGTTTCGGCTAGAATACCTGGCCCTGGCTGATAGCGCGGGAGCGCTGGCGTCCGGCTCCCCGCTGCCGGAGGAGCGAATCCTTGCCGCCATGCGTGCCAAAGCTGCGGGGGGCAACCTTGCGGCGTCGCCCGCAGGGCGCGCAATCCAAAGCTGGGATGAACTGGTGCCGGACGGGCCGTGTATTGTGGTGGATGTGACGGCGGCGAGCGGCCATGAGGTGCCGCTGGCGGATGCGATCTCCGGCGGTGCGCGGGTGGTGCTGGCGAACAAGAAGCCGCTCAGCGCAACGTGGTCGAGCTTTGTGGAACTGACCTTCGGTGCGGCGACGCGCTATGAGGCGACGGTGGGGGCTGGGCTACCGGTGATCGCTACGCTCCAGGGGTTGCTTGATAGCGGCGACCAGGTGACGCGCATTGAGGCGGCGATGAGTGGGACGCTGGGGTATCTGTGCAGCGAACTGGAGGCGGGCGTGCCGCTCTCGGCGGCGGTGCGTGCGGCCCATCAGTTGGGGTATACCGAGCCTGACCCACGCGACGATCTGAGCGGGGCCGATGTGGCCCGTAAGGCGCTGATCCTGGCCCGTACCTGCGGCCTGGAGTGGGAACTGGCGAACATCCCGGCGGAGCCGTGGTTCCCGCCGACACTGGCGGGTGTGAGCCGCGATACGTTTATGGCCCGCCTGGAGGATCTGGACGCGCCGTTTGCAGCGCGGGTGGCTGCGGCGAAGGCCCAGGGCGCGGCCCTGCGCTATGTGGCAACGATCACGCCTGAGGGGGCGAGTGTGGGCCTGCGCGCAGTGCCAGCCGACCACCCGCTGGCCAGTTTGCGCGGGCCGGATAACCTGTTTAGCTTTACGACGGCGCGCTACGCCGAGCGGCCCCTGGTGGTGCGCGGCCCCGGTGCCGGTCAGGCGGCGACGGCGGCGGGCGTGCTGGCCGATATTGTGGCGACAGCGCGGGAAATGTAGGAGCGAAGTTTTATAGTAGGGCGATGAGGCGATGAGGTGACGAGGTGACGAGGTGAGGACGCGAGGACGCGAGGACGCGCTCGGATCGCCACATCGCCACATCGCCACATCGCCACATCGCCTCATCGAGTCATCGCCTCATCGAGTCATCGCCTCCTCGCCTCCTCGCCTCCTCGCC
>CAIRFY010000008.1 GCA_903877945.1 uncultured Oscillochloris sp.
CTCGCCTCCTCGCCTCCTCGCCTCCTCGCCTCCTCGCCTCCTCGCCTCCTCGCCTCCTCGCCTCCTCGCCTCCTCGCCTCCTCGCCAGACGGTAAAGCTGAATGTGCCCATTCTGAAACATGCCTTAGGGCTACGTCAAAGCCCGCCGGGGGCTGAAGCCCCCCGGCGGGCGACGTTAGCGGAGTCCTACCTGCGCCGCAGTGCTACAATAGACAAAGTTAGGCGCTCCTACTCCCGACCGCTGATCATACGGAGTCCCGCTATGCCTCAGCCCATGACCGCCGACCGCGCCCGAGGTGCCATGCTCGGACTCGCGACCGGCGATGCCCTTGGTACGACGCTGGAGTTTACTGGCCCCCTCGACCCCTTTGCGCCGCGTGTGACCCAGATTGTCGGTGGCGGCCCCTTTGGCTTGCCCCCCGGTGCGTGGACCGACGATACCAGCATGGCCCTCTGCCTCGGCCAGAGTCTAGTGGCCTGCGGCGGATTCGACGCCCGCGACCAGATCGAGCGCTATGTGCGCTGGTGGCGTCTGGGCGAGAACTCTGCCACCGGGCGTTGCTTTGATATTGGCAACGCCACCAGCAGCGCCCTGCGGCGCTATGTCGAAAGCCACGACCCTTTCGCTGGCGACCCTAGCCCCTCGGCGGCTGGCAATGGCTCGCTCATGCGCCTGGCCCCGGTGGCCCTGGCCGCCGCCAGCGAGGTCGAGGCGGTTGAGTGGGCCGGACTCCAGTCGCGTGTCACTCACGCCGCCCGCGAGGCGGTGGACGCATGCCGCTTCTATGCCCGCCTGCTCTGGCGGGCCATCGACGCGGCACCCAAGGATGCGCTGCTTGACACGAGCGCCGGGGCCGATCTCGACCTGGCCCCGGCGGTGGCAGCCGTGGCCAGCGGTAGCTACCAGCGCGCCATGCCCCCGGTGATCCAGGGCACCGGCTATGTCGTCCGCGCCCTGGAGGCCGCCCTGTGGGCCTTCTACCATAGCACCTCGTTTGAGACAGGGGCCATCCTCGCGGTGAACCTCGGCCAAGACGCCGATACCACGGGGGCGATCTACGGCCAGATCGCGGGGGCATACTACGGTGTGGCAGACATTCCGGCGGCATGGCGCGCATGTATCATCTGGCACGATCAGATTATTGCCCTGGCCGACGATCTGGCGGCGACGAGCGCACGACGATCAGCGTTATGAACCCACCATTGGGTGAGGGACTTCCATGTCATCAGGTACTGCTCCTGCGCGTGTTCCAGGTGATCAAGCGGGCCAGCCGAGTCATATTGTCTGCGTCGGCGCATCGGCCGGTGGTCTCCGACCTCTCCAGATCTTTTTCGAGCGTATGGGCGAAACCAGCGGCATGGCCTTCGTGGTTATCCAGCACCTCTCGCCCGATTTTAAGAGCCTGATGGGCGATCTGCTCCTGCGCCACACGCGCATGGCCATCCATAGTGTTGAAGATGGCATGTTGATCGTATCTAATGCCGTCTACCTCATTCCCCCCGGCACGCAGATGACCGTGGCTCACGGGCGGCTTTACCTCGTCCAGCGAGTTAAGCAGGATCATGTGGTGCTGCCTATCGACATTTTTCTGCACTCGCTCGCGGAGGACTACGGCGACCGCGCTATTGCCGTGATCCTCTCCGGCGCTGGGTCAGACGGCTCTATGGGCATTCAGGCGGTGGCTGCCGCTGGGGGGCTGGTGGTGGTGCAATCGCCCGAGACCGCCCAGTTCGACAGTATGCCCCGCAACGCCATCACCACCGGTGTGGTTGATGTCGTTCTCGGCCCAGAGGATATTCCCGTTGCGTTGACCAACTACAGCGATAACCCTGGCTCGATCCTGGCCCTGGCCCGCACGCTCGCCCAAATGGACGTGAGCGGTGAGGGTGGCGATCACCATGTGGCCCAGATCTTCTTCTTCCTGCGTAGTCGCTGGGGTGTTGATTTTGCCAATTATAAGCCGACGACGATTGGGCGTGGCATTGAGCGGCGCATGGCCATGCACAAGATCAGCCAGATCTCGGAGTATGTCAGCATGCTCGCCGCTGACCCAGAAGAGGTGGCCGCGCTCTACCGCGACCTGCTCATCCACGTTACTGAGTTCTTCCGCAACCCTGAGGCGTTCCGTGTACTCGAAACCCAGGTGATCCCGGCGATCTTCCGCCACAAGAACAATAACGACGATATCCGGGTCTGGGTGAGTGGCTGCGCTACCGGCGAAGAGGCATACTCAGTCGCCATGCTGCTCCACGAGCATTCCCTCAAACTCAATGCTGTTAATAAGATCACGGTGTTTGCTACCGATCTGCACCGGCCCTCGCTGAGCTTCGCCTCGCAGGGCATCTACCCGGTCGAAACCCTGCACAATCTGAGTCCTGAGCGGCGAGCTGTCTATGTTCAAGAGGACTCGGGCGGCTACTATAAGGTGTCGCCCGAACTACGCAAACTGGTGGTCTTTGCGCCACAAAACCTGATCAACGACCCGCCCTTCACGCGGATCGATCTGGCTACCTGTCGCAACCTGCTGATCTACTTCAAGCCCCCCGTTCAGGAGAAGGTGATCGCGTCGCTGCACTTTTCCCTGCGCAGCGATGGATTCCTCTTTCTCGGCTCCAGTGAGGGCATCGGGCGACTTTCTGGTGAGTTTGAGCCGGTCGATAGTCACTGGAAAATTTTTCGCAAAGCCCGCGACACCCGCCTGCCTCTCGATATGGTCGCCCGCGATATGCCTGCTACCGCCACGATCACCCAGACCGCCTCGCTCACGATGCCACGTTCGATGGTCGGGATCGACCGCCAGTTGATGAACGACTACGACCGTCTGCTGGATCGCTATATGCCCTGCGGCGTGCTGCTCGATCCGCAGTATCGGCCCATCCACTATTTCGGCGATGTGGCGCGCTATCTGCGCCACGCTCGCGGACGGCCCGAGAATGACATCCTGCGCATGACGGATTCGAGCCTGAGCCTCGCCCTGAACAGCATCCTCCAACGTGCGGCCAAGGCTGACCAGCCGACGACCATGAAGGGTGTCCAGGTAGGTACGGCTGATGGTGACCGCTATGTGGACATCACCATTGAGCGGCTGAGTGACCCGCGCACCCGGATCGACCACTTTATCGTCACCTTTGCTGAGTTACCGATTACACCGACCACCGCCAGCCGATCTGATCCTGAAGATGATACTACTATCAGTGTCGATACCGCCAGCACCGACACCTTCGTACCAACGGATAGCTGGCGACATCGGGTAGATGATCTTGAGCAGGAGTTGAGCTTTACCCGCGAGAACCTCCAGGCCACGATTGAGGAGTTTCAGACCAGCAACGAGGAACTTCAGAGTACCAACGAGGAATTGCTGGCGGCCAACGAGGAACTCCAGAGTACCAACGAGGAACTCCAGTCGGTGAACGAGGAATTGTTCACCGTCAACGCCGAGTTCGAACTGCGCAATAAAGATCTGAAGGATCTCAACCGCGACTACGACGACCTCATCCGCAGCACGCGGGTGGCCCTGGTCTTCCTCGACCGCGACCTCCAGATCCGCCGCTATAGCCCGATGATCGAGGGCTTCTTCGACCTGCGACCCTTTGATATGGGACGCCCCATCGCCAGCATCGCTTACAAGCTCGATGGTCAGGCCGAGTTGCTGGCTGACCTCCAGGTGGTGGCGACCGGCGGCGCGACGGTGATGCGTGAGGTGCGCGGGCAAAACGAGCGCTGGTTCCAACTCCGCGTGCGTCCCTTCCTCAACGAGGCCCAGGAACGCCTCGGCGTGGTGCTGATGTATATTGACATCAGCGAACTCAAGCAGGCCCAGGAGCGCGCCCTGCTCAGCGAACAACTTTTTCAGATGACCATCGAGAGCAGCCTCGACTCTTTCTTCATCTACGCGGCAGTGCGCAGCATCCACGGCGAGATCATCGACTTCCAGGTGCTTGAGACGAACTCCGTTGGCGCGAGTCACTTCGGTCTCGCCCGCGATGAGTTGCTGGGCCGACGGATCTCGGAGGTACTCGACAGCCCCGCCAGCAGCGCCCAAATGATCCACGACTACCAGATGGTGATGGAGAGCGGCGTACCCCTGATCCGCGAGTTCGAGTCCGAGATGAACGGTCGGCACCGCTGGCTGCGCCAGCAGGTGGTGATCGTCGGCGACGGCGTGGCGGTCACCAGTTCCGACATCAGCGACCGCAAGACGTTCGAGTTGAAGCTGAAGGCCCAGCAAGAACGGCTCGACATGGCCCTCAGCGGCGGCAGCCTGGGCACCTGGGATTCCGAATTCTCCAGTGGGCGGATGACGCTGGATGATCGCGCCTTGATCTTCTTCGGCCTGAATCCTAGCGAGATTGAGGAGACCCTCGCCTTCTGGAATGCTCGAATTCACATCGACGACAGATCCCATGCGCGTGAGGTGTTTAGCCAGTATATGGCCGGGAACTCGCATATCCTTGAGACGGAGCTACGTATGCGCCACCGCGACGGATCGTGGCGCTGGATCAGTAGTCGAGGCCGCGCAGTGGAGCGAGATCCAACAGGGGTGCCGCTGCGTATGGCCGGCACCTACCAGGACATCACCGAGCGGGTGCAGGCCGAGGCTCAGTTGCGTGAGAGCAATCGGCGCTACCAGACCCTCAGCGAGACCTCGCCGGTCGGCATTTTTCGCACCGATGCGACCGGCAGTTGTATCTATGTGAACCCGCGCTGGCGCGAGATCGTGGGCATATCGTCTGCGGAGGCCCTGGGCGATGGTTGGATGCGCGGGCTGCACCCCGATGATGCGGCGACAGTGGTTGCCGCCTGGGTCGCGGCGATCGAGACCAAGGCTGATTTTCAGCGTGAGTTTCGCTTTCTCCAGCGCAATGGCACCGTCAGATGGGCGCTTTCGCAGGCGGTGCCGGAGATCGACGAGGTTGGTCAACTGGTTGGCTACGTGGGCACCGTGATCGATATTGGTCAGCGGATCGCCGCCGAAGAGACCCTGCGCCGCCAGTCGGCTCAGCTTGAAACGGCCAACGCTGAACTAGCTCAGGCCGCTCGGCTCAAAGATCAGTTTTTGGCCAATATGAGCCACGAGCTGCGCACCCCGCTCACGGGCGTGATCGGCTTCGGCGAGGCTCTCGCTCAGGGGATCTACGGCGACTTGAACGATGCACAGAAGAGGGCGACCCAGCATATCTTCGACAACGGCCAGCACCTGCTCAGCCTGATCAATGATATCCTCGACCTCGCACGGATTGGGGCTGGCCACGTCGAGATCAAACTCGGCCCCGTGTCAATCGATACTATCTGCGCTGAAGTGATCGACATGATCGCGCCCATGGCCAGGGCGAAGGATCAGCGCATCAGTTACACTCATCCGCCCGCCGACGTGATCATTGAGGCTGATGTGCTGCGGCTGCGCCAGATCTTGATTAACCTGCTCTCGAACGCCGTGAAGTTCACGCCCGATGGCGGCGAGTTTGGTGTCACCGTGGAACTTGACGCTGGGCGCAGTGAGGTCTGTTTTGTCGTGTGGGATCACGGGATCGGAATCTCGCTCGCCCATCAGCCGCTGCTATTCCAGCCCTTCGTGCAACTTGACAGTCGGCTGGCCCGCGCACAGCCCGGCACTGGCCTTGGCCTGTCCCTCGTGCGTCAACTGACCACCCTGCACGGCGGGTCAGTTCATCTGAGCAGCGTGCTGGGCGAGGGCAGTACCTTCACCGTCCGCTTGCCGCTACGCCAGAGACCGGATCTCTATGACCTGCCCGCACGACAGATGGTGCGTGTCCCGGCGACCGAGGGGCGCCCCCTCATTCTGTTGGCCGAAGACGACCACTCCGTGTCGACGCTGCTGCACGACTACCTCTCCACCCAGGGTTACACCCTGATGCACATTGATCGCGGCGAACACGTGCTGTCGCTGCTACACGGCATTCGGCCACAATTGGCCATGATCGACATTCAGTTGCCCGGCACGAGCGGGCTGGAGATTATCGCCCGTCTGCGGGCCGACCCCGACCCGCAGATCGCGCGCACGCCGGTGATCGCCGTGACCGCCCTGGCCATGCTCGGCGACCACGAGCGCTGCCTCGCTGCCGGGGCCAACGACTATCTGAGCAAGCCGATCCGGCTCGACGAACTTAGCGTGGTCGTCGCCCGTGTGCTGAGCGGTGGGAGAGGGTAAACAACGAAGACGGCTCTATCTCGCGCATCTTTCCGAGTTATTATGATGAGACACGGTTCAGAACAGTGTGGCGAGGACGCGAGGACGCGAGGACGCGAGGACGCGAGGACGCGAGGACGCGAGGACGCGAGGACGCGAGGGCGCGAGGACGCGAGGACGCGAGGACGCGAGGGCGCGAGGGCGCGAGGGCGCGAGGACGCGAGGACGCGAGGACGCGAGGACGCGAGGACGCGACGACGCGAGGACGCGAGGACGCGAGGACGCGAGGACGCGAGGACGCGAGGACGCGAGGACGCGGTGACA
>CAIRFY010000009.1 GCA_903877945.1 uncultured Oscillochloris sp.
TGCGAAGATATTTACAACTGTAGTACTAGCCCGAATACCTTTCACATAAGGAATCTGCCGCCGGGCAGCCCTCACCCTCCAGCCCCCTCTCCCTGAGCGGGAGAGGGGGAGTATTCCGCAAGGTGATGCGGAATAGTAACAGGAGAACTTATTTTCTGTCCGCATCTAAACTCCCTGAGCGGGAGAGGGGGAGTTGGAGGCATCCTGCTGCGGAATCTCCCCTCTCCCCGTGAGGGAGAGGGGCAGGGGGTGAGGGCCGGAGGGTGACTTTGCACATGCCCTGACTCTTCCTTCCGGTCGCTGGCTCTGTTTTTATATCCCGTGCTACAATGGAGCCACTATCGCAGATGTCTATAAACCACTATAGACGCATGATGTGCTCCACACGGTAGCTGACGCCCTCCCCCCCGCTGGCATAAGGAGTTAAGTATGTCCGAGCGCAGGAATCTCTGGTACCTCCTGATGGCCCTCGCCCTGCTCTTAACCCCCTTTGCAATGGCTCCACAGCGCGTGCGCGCTGCCCCTCCGATCTTTTTAGTTGATACGCTCTCTGATGCCGCCCCGTCTCCGACCGCGTGTAACAGTGACGCCCTCGACGGCGATTGTAGTCTGCGCCAGGCGATTGCGCGGGCCAATAGCTGGGTGCCAACTACGGATACGAAGGAGATCAGTTTCTCGAATTTTACTAGCAGCGCCCTGCTGCCAATTACTGGCCCGATGACGGTGACAACGGGCAGCCGCCTCCCGCCGATCACGGCCTCACACGTTCAAATCACTGCTGATACGTTGCTTGGCATCCCCCAGATCGAGATTGACGCGAACGGCAATGACGCGGGCCTCGTGCTCCAGGGCGATGATAATCTCGTGAAGGGTCTGAGTATCTATGGGGCGTCGGATATCGGCGGGGTGTACCGTGGCACCGGAGTCTATATCACCGGCGCCCGCAATACGGTTCAGGTCAGCTTTCTGGGCCTCCGGGCCAATAGTTCGCTTCCCACCCAGCGCAACGCCTATGGCGTATTCATCACCGGTACCGGGGCGACGGGCAACCAGATCGGTGGCGCAGGCGGGGATACCGCTGCGAACTATATTAGCGGCAACTCGGTCAACGGTATTGTGATCTCCAATGCATCGAATAACATTGTCCAAAATAACTTTATTGGCCTGAAGCGGATTGTCCCCTCTCCAACCATGTCCATTGCGATTGAGAAGAATGACTCATACGGGATTCAGGTTTTTAGTGATACCAGCGTCGATCCGACGGCGAAGACGGAGGCCAATGTTATCGGCGGCGGATCGGGCTTGGCCAATGTGATTGGTGGAAATGGCCAGGCTGGGATCACGATCAGCGGGCTGCGCACGTTGACCACGACGATCCAGTCGAATTTTATTGGCATTTACCGCGACGCCGATCCTGATTTTGGCAATCTGCACGATGGCATCCGCATTGAGGACGGTGCCAGCGGGACGTTCGTTGGCGGCACCGCGATCAGCCCTCTGGTGATCAGCGATAACGGCGGCTATGGGGTCTACATCCGCACGAGTGACAGTACCACGCCGCCCCTGAACACGACGATCAGTGGTGTCACCTATATCGGTACGTCGCGCTCGGGCGTCACGGCACGTGGGAATAGCCTCGGTGGTGTGCGTGTTGAACTGGCTGCACGCAACACGCAGATCACCGGGGCGGGTAACGACCTGCGGATCGCCGGTAATCAGGGGCCGGGCGTCTGGATCACCGGCGCAAGCATCGTCGGTAGTCAGATCACGGGCGCGTTGGTTGGCACGAATGGCGGTTCTAGCGCGGTCGCGATTCCCAATACCGGCGGCGGCATTCTTGTGCAGGGCGGCGCGCAGGATACGACCCTCAGCGGCAACACGATCTCTGGCAACGGCGGTTTTGGCGTCCGGCTCGGCGCAACCAAGACGGTAACGCTCACCGGCAATCTGGTCGGCCTCGACACGAACCGCACCGGGACGATCCCTAACACCGGCCCCGGCATTAATGCGCAGGACGCCAGCAACACGCTGATCGGCGGCAGTGCGACCGACGCCAATTATGTGGCCGGTAACAGCGGCCCGGCCATCGTGATCACGGGCACGGGCGCGCTCAGTTCCACCGTCGCCAGCAATGTCATCGGCCTGATCAAGAATGTTGTCAGCGACACCCTCTACCTCAAGGCTGCCGGTAACACGGGAACCGGCGTGCTGATTAGCGGCGGCCCGCAGAATACGACCGTTACCGCCAATACCATTGCGAATAATACCGGCTCTGGGGTGGATGTCGTCGGTAGTACAACCCTCACGACCACACTCAGCCTCAATTCAATCGGCTGGGTGAACGATGCGAACAACACCCCGGTGATGAGAGCCAACGCCGCAGGCATCACGATCAACGCGGCGCAAGCGGTGGACATCCGTAATAATGATGTGCGCTTTAACAGCGGCAACGCTATCTCTGTCACCGACGCCCTCACGGTGACGCTGCTCTCGAACAGGTTGAACGAGCAGACCGGCAACGGCGTGCTGGTTTCTGGGGTCTCGCGTGATGTGCAGGTACTCTCAAATACCATCGCCCTGAACACCGGCGTGGCTACCCTCGTGACGGGCGACTCCCAGCGCATCCGCATCCAGTCCAACCGGACGACCCGCAACGCCGGTGGTGTGGTGCTTCAGGGTACCAGCATCTATACCGGCGGCAACGATCTCGACACCCTCACGCTGCCGAACCACGGGATTGACCCGCCGATCTTTGACATGACCAGCCCGCTGCGGTTCCACCTCGATCAAAACGGGCTGGTGTCGGGCTGGGTCTACACCGACACGGCCCACGTCTCTTCCTGCGTGCCGACGTCCTCTTGCAGCATCCAGTTCTTCCGGTCGGGCGCGAATACCGCCGATGGCCAGGGCTTTCTTCCCCTGACGATCACGCCTGTAGGCGATGTCACCGCCCGAGATTTCGCGACCCCTAACGCCGATGGCTTCTTCTCGGGCCTGTTGTCCAACATTCTGCCGATGCCAAGACAACTGTTGTTCGCTGTCACAGACGGTAACGGAAATACCTCTGAATTCGGCGTGTTGAATGTCACATCCGGCCTGAGTATGGATTACCTGACCCCGGTCGATGGGCGGCGCGACGCCGCACCCGGCCAGACGGTCACGTATTCCCTGCGCCTGACGAACAGCGGCACAACCGACCTCCTCAACCTGAACGTCACGACCGGCCAGACCCTGCCGCGCTGGGTTGTGAGCCCGCTGAATGGCTCGGCCAACGTGTTTGACCTGCCATCCAACAGCACCAAGACGATGACGATCTCGCAGAGCCTGCCCATCGGCACCGATACGAGTGTGCGGGCGGGCATCCAGGATACGACCATCGTCACCACGACAGCGGATCTGGGGCAGAGTCTGCTGATTTTGAGCCGGGTGCTTACCACCACGGTGCTGGCGACTCCGGTGGTGAATGTCACGACGATCACAGGTTCGGGGACGGCCCCGCCGCTTGGACAGGTGACACATACCTATCACTACACCAACACCGGAAATGTCACGGTGACTCTCGATCTTACCAAGAGTACGGTGGACCCAGCATCGAGCAATAGCTCGATCTGGCTCACATCTCTGAGTACCAATCAGATCGTAGTTGGCCCCGGTGGAGGTGCCGATGTGGGTGTGTATGTGACGGTGCCGCAGGGTTCACAGGTACTCGATGCGCTCGGCAACCCAAACCTCGTCACCACCTACCTGACCGCCACCGCCCAGGTGCCCTTCAGCAACATAACATTGGTGGTGAGCGACACCACCGGCGTCGATCTGGTGCCAGGCGCACAGATGGATGGGGGTGGTGCGCCCGTTTCGGCGCAATCCTCGGCGGAGGTTGACTTCTTCCACAACATTATTAACACGAGCAACGGCCCCGCCAAATTCTGCCTGAACTACCGCTCCAACTCGGGCAGCCAGGTTTTGTCCTTCCTCTCCCAGAACAGCGTTGCCATCGTCAATAACTGCTTTACGCTAGAGACGGGCGTCAGCCCCAAGTCCATTCTGCGCCTCCATATCGTGGTCAAGGTGACGGACAAGCTGCTGCCGGGTGATCGTGACAACATCCGGGTCTACCTCACCAACGCGAGTACAGGTGCCGAGATCGCGAATGCGTCAGCGACCAACACCGTGATGATCACGGCAAGCCCGTTGCTCCCGCGTATCTGGCTGCCGCTAATTATTCTCTAGGATCACTACGGTTCGAGTAGGGAATCCGCCGCCGATCAGCCCTCACCCCCCAGCCCCCTCTCCCTGAGCGGGAGAGGGGGAGTATTCCGCAGCAGGACGCGATCTACTCCCCTCTCCCTAGGGAGAGGGGCAGGGGGTGAGGGGGCAAAGTTGGCGTTGAAACCGCTTATTCGAACAGTAGTGCAGTTCGTACTCTATTCAAGCAAACCTCATCGAAAAACCGCTCCCAACTCGGCTAAGGAGGGTTGCCATGCCGCTACGCCCCCGTCATTTTTGTCTGGTTGTGCTGCTCGCGCTGCTGATAGCCTCTCTGCCGGCAGGATCTCCCGTCCACGCCGCGCCGCAGACCTTCATCGTCACCCTGACGGACGATACAGACGACACGCTGGTAGACTCCTGCCCGGCCACTACGTGTACGCTGCGCAAGGCGATCCGTCTGGCGAACCTGAACCCCGGAAGTACGATCAATTTTGGTATAAGCGGGACGCCCCCGTTTACGATCAATGCGACATCGGCCCTGCCGATTCTTTCGGGCGGCGGGACGACGATTGATGTCTCGCCACCCCACACGGTCGTCCTCAGCGGCGTAGGTCTGGCGTTCAGCACCTTTGGCCTGAATATTTCCTCGGCCAACAACACCGTGCGTGGCCTCGTGATCGTTGGCTTTCCCGGCAGCGTCGTCACAAACGGCGGGTCAGGGATTCTGCTCAGTGGCATTGGTGCCACCGGCAACGTCATCGCCAATAACTGGATCGGCCTGAACGCCGATGGCACCAGCGCCTTTGGCAATGCCTACTACGGCGTCATGATCGATGAGAAGGCCCACGACAATCTGATCGGTGGCGTGACGACGAATGATCGCAACGTGATTTCCGGCAACCGGGTTGCGAATATCTCCGTCAAAGATGGCGATGATTCCAGTCCTGGCCCAGGATTCATCTCCGGCAACCAGATTATTGGGAACTATATCGGCACAGACTCCAGCGGCACCCTGGAGCCAACCCTCAACAACCAGATCAACCTGGAAGCAGGCGTGCTGGTGGGCAGCTATGCGTATACCACGACGATCAAGGGGAACCTGATCGGCTTCGTCGTGGGCAACACAAGCCTGGCGATTGGTGGCGGTGCCGGCATTGTCGTGCAGAGCAACGAGATGACGATCTCGCCCATCCACCCCCACAATACGATCATCGTGGGAAATGACATTGGTGTGACACCGAGCGGTGTCGCCCTCTCTGACCGCTTTGGCATCCGCTTGACCGGCAGCGCAGTCAACACAACCATCGGCGACCCGGCTGACCCGGTGGGCGGGCGCAACGTGATCGGCAACAGCAACGATGTTGGCATCAAGCTGTCCGACAATGCCTTCAATATTGTTGGCACACAGATCGTCGGCAACTATATCGGCATCGCCCGCGATGGTGTCACTCTGGCCCCAATCGGTACTGTCAATACGACTGACGATAATACGGGGATCTACCTCGGCACAATAAGTTCAACCCCCGCGACGATCATCGGCCCGGCCAATGTGATCGCCGCTGCCCGCCGCTACGGCATCAACGTGCGCTCCAGCGGCAATCGGATCAAGGGCAACGTCATCGGCACGAATCCCGCCGGGACAGTCACTAGCCCCACGGTCGCTGCTTACGCATCTCCCAACGTCGATCAGATCGGCTTTGGCACGGGCGGTGCGGGAATCTGGGTCGAAAATGGCAATGGAAATGTGATCGGCGGCCCGAGCGGGGCGGATCGCAATGTCATCGCGGTTGGCGGCAGCGGCGGCAGCGTCGCCATCTCCGCGATTGCGATCAGGCCCGATGTCCTCGTCAGCGGCTCCAGCAGCTGTAGTCCGGCCACTTGTAGCGTCACCGCCACCACCATCCAGGGGAACTACCTGGGCGTGACGGCTACCGGTGACGCGGCCCTGGCCAGCGTTCTCGGCAGCGAGGGTCTGCGTATCAGTGGCTCCAGCGGCAATACCGTGAGCGGGAATGTGATCTCCGGCGTGGAAAACGGGATCACCCTGAGGAATACCGCGAACTCCAATATTATCGATTCAAATAAGATCGGCACGGGTGCCTCGGGTTCTCTTGTGGCGGGAATCGGCAATACGCAAAATGGAATCTCGATCATAAGTGGCACCGGCAACCAGATCAACAATAACCTGATCGCCTTCAACGGCACGAGTACCGGCTCCTCCGCCCAATACCACGGGGTAAATATCGAGAGCATTTCGAGTGCGAATATCATGAGCGGCAACCGTTTGGTGGCGAACGGCATCAGTTCTTTCGGCAGCCCCAAGGCTGGCAACGGCATTTTTGTGAATGGGGCGACCGGGATTAAGATCACGCAAAGCGCCACCAGCGGCAACAAGGGCGACGGTATTACCCTGGCGGCGGGCGGCAACGCAAGTATCGCCAGCCCGACCCTCACGGCGGTTACGGGGATCGCTCCCCCTGTGATCACCGGCAGCGCCGCCTGCGGCAGTGGCTGCACCGTCGAGATCTTCACTAGCCCAGTCAGCGATGATAAGGAAGGCCCGATTTACCTGACGACCGGCACCACCACGACCGGCGGGGCCTTCAGTATCAACATTCCTGGCTGTCAGCGCTACCTTACCGCCACGGTGCGCGATGCCAGTGACAACACCTCACCCTTCTCGACACAGCTCGACGCCTTCCCGAACCCCGCGTGTGTGGCCCCGAGCTTTTCCCTCGGCGCAGCGACGCCGAACAGTAACGCGGTGGTTCTCGGTGGCACCGCGATCTACACCCATACGATCACCAACAACGACCCGATCACCCGCACCTTCAGCGTGGCGATCACCTCCACTCTCGGCTGGGCCAGTGCCCCTGCCTCGGTGACGGTGCCGCCCAGCAGCAGCGCGCCGTTCTATGTCGTCGTGGCCGTGCCGCTCACCGCGCAGACCTCGCCTGTGGCCGATGTGGATACGACGAGTGTTCAGGTCTTTGTCGGTGCGCTTGGCTCTGCCCAAGTCTGGACTGACACCACCACGGCGAAGCTGATCACCATGAACCCAGCCGCGCCCGCCGTCTCGCCGGGACAGACGGTAGTGCGCGCCAGTACGACCGTTACCTTCACCCATAGCGTCACCAACACCGGCGACCTGCTCGGCACCTTCTCGGTGGTTGGCCCAACCTTTGTCGGTACGCCGCCAGCGGGCTGGACGATAAGCTCGGCGACCCTGGCTCAAACCAGTTTGGCTGGTGGCGCGAGTACCACGCTGACGATCATCGTGAACACGCCGGACGGTGCCCCGGCGCTGCCTGTGCAGATCAGCTTCCGTATTATGGCGTCCACCAGTGCGCAGACCGCAGACATCGTGGATACGATCACCGTGCCACTGGTGCGCAGTTTCGCTTTCAGCGCCGTAGCCCCCACAACGATCTCGAGTCCACCGGGTTCATCTGTGAACTTCACCTACACGATTACCAATACCGGCAATGCCAATGACACGTTCCAGGTGACACCGCCGCCAAACGCCGCCCCGCTGAGTTTCAGCGTCAGTCCGAGCGGCACCTTCGCCCTGGCTGTTGGGGTAACGAACACGATCACGCTCAGCGCCCAGGTGGGTCAGGGCGCGCTGAAGGCGGACTATCCCTTCAGCCTAAGTGCCAGTGCCGTGGGCGGCAGCGGGATACCGACGGCCCAGAGCGCCAATGGGACAGTCAGCGTGATCGGCGGCGGCGCACCCCAGCTTACGTTCACGGCCAGTACCCCCAGTTCAGTCGGCGCGGCTGGCGGCACGCTCTCCTTTACGGGCACGCTGACTAACACGGGCAACCAGCAGGCGACACCCTTCATCCTTGGCACGCCGTCCGTCACGGGCAGCCCGCTCGGCTGGTCGGCGGCGGTCGTGCGCAATGGCACCTGCCCCGCGTCGATCATCCTGAACGTCAACCAAAGCTGCACCTTCACCTTGCGGGTCACGGTGCCAGTTAGTGCGAGTGGCGGGACGCGGGCCGTGACCATGCGGGCCACCGCCGATAACGGCGTCATCGGCACCTCACCGGAGGATGTCTCTGTCAGCGCCACGGCCACGGCCATCGTCAGTGTCACGGGCGGCGTGAGCCTGAGCGTAGCCGCTGAGAGCGCCACGCAAACTGGCCTGCCGAGTACGGTGCTGACCTTCACTCACACCCTGACGAACACCGGCAACAACACGGACAGTTTCACCATCAGCATCAGTCCGACGCTCCCGGCCATCATCGGTATGGCCGTACTCACGCCCACATCTCTGCTCAATGTACCGTCGTTCGGCACGCGCACCATCACGCTGACGGTGACGGTGCCGCAGGGGGTACTTGCCGGTACCAACCTGCCGTTCGTGATCACCGCCACCGCGCAGAGCGATCCGAGCAAGCAGGCGCACCAGACCGACACGGCCATTGTGGGCGGCATTGACGCCGCGCAGATCTCGGCGGGTACGAGCCAGAACGGGCTGCCCAATATTGACCTGATCTTCACGCACACGCTGACGAACACCGGCAACACGGTGATCGCCTATGACATCACCGCCAGCAACAGCCATGTCGGATTCAGCCAGACCCAGGTGGTCACGGGTAGCCCAACCGCCCTGCTCAACCCCGGCCAGAGCGTGACGATAACAGTTCAGGTGCATCTGCCAACGGGACTCCCCGGCGGGACGAGCAACACCACAACGCTCCAGGTGACGAAACTGGGCGCGCCCACCGTGATCCTCGCCAGTGCAACCGATACATCCATGCTCGGGAATACTTATGATGTCCAGATTACACCCGACCGTACCGGCGTGGGCTACCCCAACGCCACCCTCGTCTTCACCCACACCGTCACCAATATCGGCATCAACATGGACACCTACACGGTCACGGCGACTAACTCGATCTCCTGGCCCGAGGGCGTTTTGCCAGAGCAGTTCACCTTAGCGCCAGGGGCCAGCCAAGTCGTATCGGTGATGATCGACGTACCGAACGACAACAGCACCCAGGCCGGAACGACCAACTTCGGGCGCGTGGTCGTGGTGTCGAACAGCAACCCGAGCCGATCACATGGCGAGGTGATTGAGAACATCAGCGTCGGCCAGACAGCGGCAGTCAACTTCACCGCCGACCAGGCGCGGGCTGTGATGCCGAATAGCGGCACGTTCCGGGTGAGCGATCTGGTGCTAAAAAACAACGGCAACGGCAACGACGTCTTCGACTTCACCGTCCTCGGTGCCGACAACGGCTGGTCGGTCTCGATGCTCTCCTTCGACCCGCTTGGCCCACGCGAAACCGACTACAACGTCGCGGTGCAGGTGACGGTGCCCGCCAACGTGGAATCCGGCCCCACGAA
>CAIRFY010000010.1 GCA_903877945.1 uncultured Oscillochloris sp.
GCGGGGGGGGATAATGCGTTGTTCCCCCCCGCTTGCGGGGGGGCTAGGGGGGGTGATCGGCGAGAGCCTTTCTGCGAAGATATTTACAACTGTAGTACTATCGGCTATCGGCTATTTTCACGTTAGGAGTATTGACCCTTGTTGGAGGATCCTGACCCTAGTTTGTTGCTAACAGGCGTGGGACTATGCATGCTCGTACTCGCCTTCACCTCAGCGATTGATGCCTCATTCACCTCTATCAGCCGCCACCGGCTAAACCTGCTGCTCTCCGAAAGCGGCTCGCGGGCGAAGCGGGCTGTGTCACATCTGATTGACGACCCCTACCGCTTCAAATCCACTGTCATCCTTCTCAATACGTGCATGACCGTCATCGCCACCGGGCTGACGCTGCGCCTGAGCGCGGGCCTCGGCCAGTGGCGACAGATCGGCAGCCTGGTCTTGTTGATGCTGGCGATCCTCATCTTCAGCGAGGCGGTTCCCAAGGCTCTGGCGATCCGTAACCCCGACGCTACCGCGCTGGCCCTGGCCCGCCCGCTGCGCATCGTCTCGCAGATCCTCTGGCCGATCATCGCTCTGCTTAATCTGCTCACCAGTCCGCTGTTCAAGGCGGTGAGCGGGCGCAGTTCGTACCCCTCGCCCCTGGTGACGGAGGAAGAACTGCGGCTGCTGGTGAACGTCGGTGAGGAGGAGGGGCTGATCGAGCACGAGGAGCGTGCGATGATCGAGGGTGTGATCGCCTTCGGCAACACCCTGCTGCGCGAGATTATGGTGCCACGGGTGGATATTGTGGCGATTGAGGTGGATACGCCCCTTGACCGCGCCCTCGATGTGGTGGTCGCCCGTGGGCACTCGCGCATCCCCGTCTATGACGAGACAGTCAACCATGTGGTGGGGATTCTGTACGCCAAGGATCTTATCCCGGCCCTGCGCGATGGCAAGCGCGATATGCCGATTAATAGCCTGCTCCGACCGGCCCACTTTGTACCCGAAACCATGCGGGTCAACGCGCTGCTGGAGGATCTTCAGCGCCGCAAGGTGCATATGGCGGTGATCGTGGATGAGTACGGCAACACCGCTGGTCTGGCTACCATTGAGGATCTGATCGAGCAGATCGTCGGTGAGATCCAAGATGAGTACGACACCGAAGACCCGTCGATCCAGCCGATCAGCGACAACGAGTATGTGGTGGATGGCCGCGTGTCAATCGATGACGTCAATTACCTCGCAAACCTGACGCTGGCTTCCGGCACCGCCGACCGGATCGGTGGGCTGGTGTACGAACTGCTCGGGCGTGTGCCGAGGGTGGGCGACGAATTGGTGCTTGAGCAAGCGACAGTGACGGTGCTATCGGTGAAGGGCGTGCGGCCACAGAAGTTGCGCATCGTCCGCCGACAGCCAGAAGCGGCGGATTCGCTGTCGAGCGGCGATCCGCCGGAAGGGGGAATCCATGACCCAGCCTGACTACGCGGCCTTAGCCGAGGCGGCCATTGCGGCGCGCGAGCGATCCTACGCGCCCTACTCGCAGTTCCGTGTTGGGGCGGCAGTACTCACCGCCGACGGCAACATCTTTCTGGGGGGTAATATCGAAAACGCCGCCTACCCGATGACGGTCTGTGCCGAGCGGGTGGCTCTCTTCAGCGCCTACGCGGCAGGCGAACACGAGATCGTGGCTCTGGCGGTGGTGACGCCCACCGATGATGTCGCCAGCCCCTGCGGGGCGTGCCGCCAGGTGATCTTCGAACTGGCCCCACGCAGCACGCTACTCCTGCTCAACCTGAGCGGCGCACGGCGGCTGGTGACACCGCAGGATCTGCTGCCCTTTGGATTCGGGCCTACACAGATCACTGAGGCACTGAGGCACTGAGGTACGTGTTCCACATTCTTCCAAAAAAAACAAAGCGGCGGGCGGTGGAATTTTCCACCGCCCGCCGCTTTGTGTCAAAAGTGGTGGCACCTCCAAACACCCAGAGGAAC
>CAIRFY010000011.1 GCA_903877945.1 uncultured Oscillochloris sp.
GCGGGGGGGGACAATGCATTGGTTGGTTCCCCCCCGCTTGCGGGGGGGCTAGGGGGGGTGATCGGCGGGAGCCTTTCTGCGAAGATATTTACAACTGTAGTACTATCGGCTATCGGCTATTTTCACGTTAGAATCACCCCGCCGGCGAGGCCACAGCCATCTCGATCAGGAACAGGATCAGAAAGCCAAGGAAGAAGCCCGCCGTCATCAGCGGGGTATCCGGCAGCTTGTGGGCCTCCACCAGCAACTCCTCCGTCACCAGGTAGAGCAGCGCCGCCGCCCCGAAGGCCAGCACCCCCTCAAGCCAGGGGCCGTGCAGTCCGGCCAGCAGAGTGGCCCCGATCAGCGCGCCGACCATAATCATCAGGGCCAGCCCCACATTCACCGCCAGCATCCGCCCGCGTGGTGCCCCGACTTTCAGCAGCACGGCGGCAGTCGAGAGGCCCAAGAACATCACCTCCAGCGTTAGAGCCACCGTCAGCAGGACGCCCGTCGTCGGGCTGGCCGCGAACCCGATCCCCACCAGCAACCCGTCGATCAGAAAGTCGATGCCCACTGTGATCAGCAGCGCCAGAGGCAGTTCACCTGTCGCCTTGCCTTCGCCCTCGCCCTCACCGTGGCCGCCCATGCGCTCGGCAAACCACTTCACGCTGAGCATGGCCACCACGCCGAAGGTGAAGCCAAGCAGCACCGGCAGCGGCGTGCGCTCGCGCATAATCTCCGGCAGCACCTCGCCCGCCACCGCCGCGAACACCACCCCAGCCGCAAAGTGCTGGATGTAGCCCTGAACCCCCGGCCCCGGCGCACGAAACGCCGCAATAATCCCGCCAAAGATGACAGCAATCGCCGGGATCAGCGCATAGCCAAGCACAGATAGCACAGTTCCCACGTGGTTGACTCCCCTATTTTCAGCACAATAAAGTGAAGGCTGGTGGTTCCTCCACCAGCCTTCACTTTATCCTATTTCTCTACTCGTGCCGCCGCCTCAAGCAAACGTTGGATACGCGGCACCATGCCCGCCGGGTTCTGGTGCAGGCCCTCCAGCAGCAGCGCGTTGTCGTAGAGCTGCTCGGCGGCGGCGGCCACAATCGGGTCAGCCGCGTCGGCGACCGCCCGCCGGGCCAGGGCCGCGATCAGCGGGTGCGCCGTGTTCAGTTCCATCACGCGGGGCTGCGGCTCGCTCTCGCGCCCGAGCATCTGCTGAATCCGCTGCATCTCGCGGCCCGGCCCATCGTCATCGCTCACCAGCCGCACGGGGCTGTCGCGCAGCACCTTCGAGGCTCGGATCTCCTTCACCTGATCACCCAGCGCCGCCGTGAAGCTCTCGGACAGACTGCTAAACTCCGCATCGCTCAGTATCGATGCCGGGGCGTCTACCTCACCGGGAAGCTCGATGTCGGCCTCATCCACATTACGCAGCTTCAGACCCTCAAACTCATGCAGCCCCGAGAGCATAAAGCCATCCATCAAGTCGCTGAACAGCAGCACCTCGATCTTGCGTGCGCTGAAGGGGTCCAGGTGCGGGCTGTTGCCCGCCGCCTCCAGGCTCCCGGCCATCACGTAGTAGATCTCCTTCTGGCCCTCGACAATCCGCCCCTTATAGTCGGCCAGGGTGATCAGCGCCTCGCCGCTGGTCGTGCTGTTGAAGCGCAGTAGCTTGGTCAGTTCCTCGCGATGCTCAAAGTCAGATGCCACGCCCTCTTTAATGAAGACGCCGAACTCCTTCCAGAAGGCGGCAAATTTCTCCGGCTCTTTCTCGGCCAGATCATTCAGTTCGCGGTGCAGCCGACCAGTCAGCGTCTTACGGATGCGCTGCTGGATGGGCGACTGCGTGTTCGCGCCCACATTGCTCTGCACGCCCTCGCGTGAGACGTTCAGCGGCAGATCCTCGCTATCGACCACGCCCTCAATAAAGCGAAAGTAGTTCGGTAGCAGATCCTTGGCCTCATCCTGAATGAGCACCTTGCGCGAGTAGAGCTTAATTTTGCCCTCAATGCGCCGCTCAATGATCCCGCGCTCGCGCTTGGCCGGCACAAACAGAATGCAGTGCAAGTCAATCGGCGCATCGGTGGAGATGTGCAGCTTGAGCAGCGGCTCCTCATAGTCCATCGTCATCTGCTGATAAAGGCTCTTGTACTGCGCGGCCTCCACCTCACGTGGCACCCGCCGCCAGAGCGCCTTCTGCTGGTTCACCTGGCGCTCACCCGAGTAGATCGGGAAGGAGACAAAGTCCGAGTGGCGCTTGATGATCTGCTCCAGCTTCCAGTCGTTGAGGAACTCGGCGGCATCATCCTTCAGGTGCAGCGTGATGCTGGTGCCGCGCCCCTCGCGCTCAGCCACGTCTACGGTAAAGCTATCGCCGCCCGTTGCTTCCCACACCGCCGCCGCCGCGTCAGGCTGGAACGAGCGGGAGACGACCGTTACCTTATCAGCGACCATGAACACCGAGTAGAAGCCGACGCCAAACTGGCCGATGATCTCGCCCGAGTTGGCGTTCTGCGCCTTGGCCTGCTGCACAAACGCCCGCGCACTCGATTGGGCGATGGTGCCCAGGTGCGCGATCATCTCCTCGCGGGTCATACCAGCGCCGGTGTCGCGCACCGTAATCGTGCGTGCCTCCTTATCGACCTCCACCCAGATCGCCAGCTCGGCGTCGGCGTCACGCACATTCTGGTTGGTCAGCATCTCAAACTGTAGCCGGTTTAGAGCGTCCGAGGCATTCGAGATCAGCTCGCGCAGGAATATCTCACGGTCGGTGTACAGCGAGTGAGCGAGAATATGCAGCACCTGCTGAACCTCAGCGCGGAAGGACATCGCCTCCGGCTGATGTATGGTCTCTTGATCGGTCGTCATCAGGGCCAACTCCTTATTCTTTTTGAGCGCATGATAAGCATACGCCGTGCCGCAGCGGCTCGGGCATAGCTCCTCTCATTGTACGATACCATATCATGGCGCGTGTAAGAGCAGTGTTAGAGGTCAGGGCTGTTGCAAAGTCGTATGATCGCCGGACAGCCCTCACCCCCCAGCCCCCTCTCCCTGAGCGGGAGAGGGGGAGTCGGATGCGTCCTGCTGCGGAATCTCCCCTCTCCCCGTGAGGGAGAGGGGCAGGGGGTGAGGGCC
>CAIRFY010000012.1 GCA_903877945.1 uncultured Oscillochloris sp.
CGGGACGCTTCGCTTCGCTCAGCGTGACAGCGTTACTTATGCTCTATTGCGTTCATAGGCTTACGATGTCCAGCAAACATGCATCGACGCAAGTGTCTGCCGCAGCGCAGGCCCGTATTGATTGGCAGGATCAACGTCGCCAGGAGTCGCTGAGCTTTCTGGGCGGACTCGACTGCCTGCGCGGTGTCTCCTCGAATGAGCTATCGCACCTGCTTGAGCATGGAGTTTTCCGGGCCTTCACCTCAGGCGCGATGATCTTCGGCCAGCAGAAGCAGGTGCGCTACCTCTTCCTGGTGCTGCGCGGCACCCTCCAGTTGCGCCTACGCGATAAGGACGGCCGCGAGGTGCTGATAGGTATCCTCGGGCCGGGCGACTGTTGCGGCGAGGGGCCGCTCTTTAGCGACTTCTTCCGACGCATGAGCGCCCTGTCCACCAGCGGCTGCTATCTGCTTCAGGTGCCACTCGTTGACCTGCGCGAGTTTCTGGGTGCGACGCCCGGCCTCGCCGCCGCCCTGCGCCACGTCTACAAACGGCGCATGGTCGAGTCGACTTTGGCCCGTATCCCGCTGCTTAGCCAGCTCCTACCGATGGAGCGACTGGCCTTGGCGGGCATCCTACAGCCCACGAGTTTCAGCCGTGGCAGCATCATAATTGTCCAGGGCGGCCTGCCCGACGCCCTCTATCTGATCGAGCATGGCCAGGTGGTGGTTGAGCAGAATGGGCAGATGGTGTCTACCTTGGGTGAGGGTGACTTTTTTGGTGAGATGGCCCTGCTTACCAGCCAGCCGCACCGGGCCAACGTGCGTGCGATGACGCCGACTGATGTTTTGGCCTTGCCCGCCGCCGACTTCCACGAACTGATCCGCGACCGCCCTAGCCTTGAGGCGCACCTGCGCGTGGTGATCGAGAGCCGCAACCGTCACAACGCCGCCGTGCATCAGGATCAGGCTCGCGCCCGCGACCTGACTCAGGCGGTGGATCACGGGCTGCTGCGCGGCACGCAGTTGCTTGTGCGGACGCCGGGCCTCTGTCCGCCGGGCTGTCGGATCTGCGAGGAGGCGTGCCTCGGACGCCACGGCAGTCAGCGACTCCAGATCAATGGCACATTGGTCGATAGTCTTGATGTACTCGATGCCTGTCGCCAGTGCAGCGTTGGCCCCGAGTGCGTGGAGGCGTGTCCTGAAAATGCCTTTGAGCGCTGCGACGACGGCACGCTGATGATTACCGACACGTGTACCGGCTGTGGTGATTGCGTCACCGCCTGTCCCTACCACGCGATCACGAGCGTGCCACGCGACGCCGTGGTTGCCCAGTCGGGCCTGTTCTGGGATCTGGTGCGCCATGCCCGCACGCGCCTGCGCCGTCGCGAGATCACTCCGCTGGCTCTGGCGGCCCAGCGCGCCGATAAGTGCGACCTCTGCCACGGCCACGCCGACCAAGCCTGTGTCAGCGCCTGCCCCACCGGGGCGCTGCGCCTGGTCCCGGTCGAAGATATGTTTGTGCTGTAGACAAGGTTCGTGGATACTTTACAGTTCTACCCCCCCTAGCCCCCCCGCAAGCGGGGGGGAACCAATGCGTTGTTCCCCCCCCGCAAGCGGGGGGAACCAATGCGTTGTTCCCCCCCCGCAAGCGGGGGGAACCAATGCGTTGTTCCCCCCCCGC
>CAIRFY010000013.1 GCA_903877945.1 uncultured Oscillochloris sp.
CGCCTTTGGCGTCCATCGCAAAGAGCATAGTAGGTTTTCACCCTCAAACAAGCCCGGCGACAACCTGGCGCAAGATGTGCGATGAAGGCGAGTCGGGGAGCCGCCGCACCAGCAACCCGCCGCTGCCGATCATCTGTAGCTCCTCGCTGTGGGGCAGGGCGGCGACCACTGGCTGGCCAAATCCGGTTTCCACCCGCATCGCGACCTCCCCCGTATCAAAGCTGACGGGCACCTCATTGACGAGGAGCATGAGCTTTGATGCGCCTAGCCGACGGGCCAGTTCGATCACAACCCCTGTGCCATGATAATCCTGGTGATCCGGGCGTAGCAGCAGCAGCAGACGATCTGCGGCGACAATGGTCAGCAGGGTTTCCTCGCTCAATCCGGCGGGAGTATCCACCAGCAGCACATCAAGGCCGAGGTCGTTGGATAACGCATTGATACCCTCGCTGAGAGCCTCGGCGCGGTAGTCGCCACGCAGCGACTCAAGGATTTTGACGGCCTCGCCGCTGGCCGGTACCAGGAAGAGCGCCCCGGCAGGCGACGGTCGAAGCCAACTGGTCACATTGATCGTGGCCATACCCAGTTCGCAGCGGCCCGCCAAGTAGTCGTTCAGTGTCGGGTGACGGCCAAGGTCCAGTCGGCCAAAAAAGAGGTGCAGGCTCGGCGACTGAAGGTTCGCATCAACCAGACCAACCCGCAATCCGCTGTCTGCCATCAGCACGGCCAAGTTTGCGGCAATGGTGGATTTTCCTGTGCCCCGGCGAAATGAGTGGATAGCGATGGTTGTTGTCATACATCAGTCATTCGTGAAGATCTCGCAGGCGATCTGAACTGCGGTTGCGCAATCGGCGGCTTGCAAGGCGGGTGCGATAACTGGGCACGCCATCGGGGGCGACATCGATGCTCAGCAGTCCGCGTGCCATCATGGTTTCGACGAGTCTAACAACAGCTAGATTATCACATCCAACCTCGCTGGCAAGTTCACCCAAACTCGCGCCGCCACGCCGGGTAATCCAGGTAACAATGCGGCGCAGCCCATCGGGGAGGCCCAGCAGATCCGATGGACTCAGCCCATCGTCCCCCGCATACGCTGCAAGCTCGTGTATCAGTTGCTCGTGCATCGCCACCCCCTATACTCCGTCTCAACCCTCCGCCTTGCGTCCCCCGCCCTCACCCATTTTGTCAAACAGATCGACGATCTGGCGTGGGCGGGCGCGGGTCTTCTCGGCAATCGTGCTGCTGGCCTCGCGCAGACGGCGGCTGAGGAACTTGATAATCGTCAGGGCCAGGTCGGGGTGCTGACTGATCAGATCGAGCAGCACCTCGCGGCGAATCGCCAGAATGTAGCAGTCGTCCACCGCTACGGCGCTGGTGGTGTGGGCTGGCGCGTCAAAGACCGCCAGTTCGCCAAAAGGTTCTTTGGCTTCCAGAGTGGCGATCCGCACCACATTGCCACGGGCGCGTGTCTCCTCAATACCAACTCGCCCGCTGACGATCACAAACAGGCGGTCAGCCGGGTCGCCCGCGCTGAAGATCGCCGCGCCATGCAGATACTCTAGCTCCTCGCCTGCGCTGGCCAGGATCTGGAGTTGTCCGGGGGCCATAGCCTGAAAAACAGGGACGGCGCGTAGGAAGATTGCTTTTTCAACAACAGAAAGCACGATAACGCCTCCCTCTTCACCAGCCGTAGGTGTGATTGATCTGCCCGTAGCCCGCTGCTCGGCCCTGGCAGCAGCGACAAGATCGCGTCGCCAGGGCGTGCCCTCGTCGGCCAGTGCCCACGCCTGCTCACGGCCCAGGGCAAGTTGAGGCCAGCGTTGGGCAGCCAGGGATAGCGCCCGCTCAGGGACATCGTCGGGCCGCAGCAGTGCGGCGAGCATACGGGCCTGCCAGGGCGAGCGCACACTCTCTAGCGCCTCGCACGCCTGAGCGCGCTGGTTGCGCTCGGGCGAAGAGAGTCCCTGCCAGATCGAACGCGCTGTCTCGGCACCGTGGGTGGCGGCCAGCAGCGCGGCCAGCCGGTCGAGCAGATCGTGTTCCTCGGCCACGATGTCATCGAAAAGCAGGGCTCCGACCGGGCCAGCGAGCTTGCCGAGGGCCAGACGTAGTCGTAGCAGAGTGACGATCCGCTCCAGAGCCGCCAACTCGAAGGTATCCAGTTCGGCGAACGGTTGCCCAGGGCTGAGTCGCGCCAGAGCAACCAGAATCGCCTCGCGCTGATCCGTGCCGGTTGCACCGATCAGCCGCGCCTGCAGAACGGGTAGGCACGTCGGGCCGATCTGGATGAGCGACTCAACCGCCGCCGCACGCACCGCCGGGCTGTGGTCAGCCATAGCGCCGATCAGTGGCACAACAGCCTGGGCTGGGCCAGCCCGGCCCAGGGCGTTGGCCGCCGCCCGTCGCACCGGCTCAACCAGGTCAGCGAGGGCCGCGCCCAGCGCCGCTGTCAGGGCAGGCATACGGGCGAGATCCAGGCGACCCGCGACATCGGCGACGGCCAGACGCACCAGCGGCACGGGGTCGCCGAGTCCACGCACAAGCTGTTCCTGGCCATGTGCGCCGAGCGACTTCAGGGCGTGGGCGCGCAGTTCGGGCGAGGTATCCTTAGACAGAAGGATCAACCGGGCGCGGGCGGCAGCGAAGACCTCACCGCCGGGGCGCAGGAGCAGGCGAGCCGCCGCTAGTTGCACCCCCTGGTCAGGATCATCAAGTAGGCGCTGATAGAGCGGAGTGGCCAGGGCGCGCACACCCACAAGGGCGTCCAGGATGGCCCGACGCACCTCAGGCGCAGGTGAATGGAGCAAGCGCGGAGCCAGGGCCAGCAGCGGATCCCCGGCAATGTTGCTTTCGCGTAACAGGCCGAGCAAGGCCGCCTGATTTTCCGGCGGGCTATGGGTAATGCGTGCCGCCAGCGTTTTCTCAGCAGTGATCCGATCCAAATCGATCAGAATACGACCAAGGAAGACCTGATCCTCTGGTGACTCGGTCGTCGCCAGACGTTCCTCAAGCAACCGTAGAGTCTCCGGGTCGGCGCTGCCAAACCCGGCGAAGGCCAGGCGCTGGGCAATCGGGTTCTGCTCGTGGGCCAGGGCCATCGTCGCCCCACTGTAAGCCCGACGCACCCAGAGGGCCGCCGCCAGGGTTCCTGCCGCCACCAGGGCGCTGAGCCACGGGATCACAGGGGAACCCCAGCCGGTCGCCTGGAGGCCAAGGATCAACAGGCTGCCAATAGTAGCGCCCAGGGGCACCACGGCACCGCGCACGATTGCTCGCATGCGCGCCCGCAGGGCCGCCGGTAGCGCGTTCATCAGCAGATCCTCCGTGGGCACCTGGAGGCTCTGGCGCAGTGTCGTCCGCACCACCTGGCCCGCAATGGCCGCCGCGACACTGCCGGACACGCCGATCCAGACGCTCACACCGAGGGCAGCAGCCGGGTAGATCAGGTTCGTGCGCGAGACACCGATGGCGCGGATCAGCCGGGGCATGCCGAAGGTCTGGAAGGCCCAACCAGCGAGGTTCGAGACCACCGCCACCGTGGCGTAGAGCGTGCCAAGCAGCCGCTCATCGGGGAAGGCCGCCACCAAGGCACCACTGGTCTGGTAGGTGAGCAGAAGCACCAGCATCACCACCAGGGCTGCCCCGGTGGTGAGAGCGCGGGCCAGCGGGCTGGACATGAGGGGCGGGCTAGTAACAAGCGATGTGGATGCTTCACCATTATGTACAGTGGCCCGCCCGCGCCTAACCAGCAACACCACCAACCCGACACCCAGGCATGTCACCCAGGCCAGCATGGTGCCGCCGCTGCCCACGCTATTCAGGAGGATGGGCAGGGCAGCCGCACCCGTGATCGCCCCGATCCGTCCGGCCGCGCCGATCACCGGGAAGCGCGTTTTGGACTCCTGGGCATCGTACTGGTCGGCGAAATAGTTCCAGATCTGGGCCTGGAGCAGATCGCGGGATGGGCGGAAGAGCAAGAACAGGGCCAGCACGGCCCACGTTACACCGGCCTCCAGGGCACCCCAGATCAACAGGTTTAGCACCGCCACCACCACGATCACCGCCGCCAGCAGAGAACTCGAAGGCCGCCGTGACAGGGCGCGTGTGTAGATCGCGGTCAAGGCTACGCCGAGCAGGGCCGTACCGATCAGGCCGAGGGGCAGCGCGGCAACCCCAAAATGGCTCAGGAACAGCACCTCGCTCAGGGTCTCGCCCATGAAAAGACCGGCTGAAAGAGTCAGGTTCAGGGCGTAGTTACGGCGCATAAGTATTCCCGCCCCTACGCCATCTCCACAAGCCGACGCAGATCAGCCTCAGAAACCGTGCGCTGGTGTCCGGTCAATTCCTTCATGCCATCGAAGGCCCGGCGCAGCTTATCAGCGCTCAGGTGAATACCGCGCTCGGCCAGGGCCAGGGCAAAAGACTCCTGGCTGTTCATCTTGCCGACCACAATCTCAATCTTCTCGGCACCAAGGAACTCGGGCGTGATCACCTGGAAGGTGCGGCGGTCGCGCTGCATCCAGTCAATCTGCGTACCCGTCTCGCGGCGCAGCACCGAGGATCCGACAACCGGCTTGTTCGCGTGCGGCGTAATCCCCGAGCGCTCGGCTACGAGGCGACTCAGCGGTAGCAACGCGGTGCTATCAGCCTTCAGATGCAATCCGTGGGCATCGTAGCGCAGCAGCAGATTAGCCACAACCTCTTCGGTGGGCGGCATACCGGCGCGCTCGCCCAGCCCATTGACCGCCGTAGCCACCGCCCTCGCCCCGGCGCGCAGGGCGGCAATGCTGTTGGCCGTGCCGTTACCCAGATCGTGGTGAGCGTGGAAGCAGAACCCGGCCTCCGGCGCACTCGCCACCAGCCGCCGCACCAGAGCGCTCACCTCGTCCGGCAGCATCCGACCAACCGTATCGCAGATGACGATCATGTCGGCACCGGCCGCGCTCAGGCGCTGGCACGCCTCAATCAGAAAGTCTATCTCGGGTGTGTGAGAAACATCGGCCAGGGCGACATCGATCCCGGCCCGCTCGCCCACCAGATCGCGGCCAAAGCCGACCAGATCGACCGCGTGATCCAGCGCCTCCGCCTGGCTAATTCCCAAGCGGCTGTCGAGCATCAGGTGCGAGACGGGGAACCAGAAGGAGACCCTCGGCATCTCAGCGTCGGCCACGGCCTGGTAACAGAGGGTAAAATCATCGCGGGTGGCCCGGCCAGCACACTCCACCTGGGCACCCGACACGCTGCGCGCCACCGCACGCACCGCCTCAAACTCGGCATGGCTAATCGGCGGGTAGCCCGTGTTGATAATACAGCCGGGTAGGGCAGCGGCGATCCGCTGAGCGATGACGACCTTATCATCGAGCAGGAAGGTGACACCAGCCGTCTGCTCACCATCGCGCAGCGTTTCTTCGTTCAAAGTCACTGTATCACGAGCGAGAGCGAAACGAGTTGGCATCGGTGATCCTCTCTACTCAACGGTTCCACTATCGGTGACACCACGTTCCTGATGGCGTCGGCGCATCTGGACAGCACTAGAGCGCAGGTTCTGGAAGTAGTCGGTCTCGGTGATCGACTCGACCTGCTGACGCCGCTTCCGGTCATCGATCTGGATGTTTAGGGCGACAATCTGCTGCTTGAGGGTGTGTTCACGCTCGATGACCTGCTCGGCCATGCCCTTGAACACCGTGGCCAAATCGCTTACCTCGTCGCGGAAGCGGCGACGCTCAAGGCTATCGAGGATCTCCTCGGCCAATTCGCCACGCTCCAGAGCCTCGGCCGCATGGCCGAGCCGCCGCACCGGGGCGCTAATCGTATTCGTAACAAAGACCGCCACCAGCACCACACCCACCACAGAGCCAAGGATCACCAGGAGCATCTGGAATTCCAGCCCCCGGCGCTGCTCGGTAATACTCGCGCTGACCTGATCAGCCGCCTGATGGAACTGAGCCATCTCCGCGCCGATAGCCAGCGCACCGAAGATCCGGCTCTGCTTATAAACCCCGTGCGCAAAAAAGATCGGCGCGTAGGTGGTGGCCTTCTTGGCACTGGACTGGTTCACCGTAATGACAAACCCATCTTCGCCCCGGATCACCGCATCGTACATCGTGGGCAGGTTCGGGTCGGCCCACGCCCCGTAGCGCATATTCATCGGGTGTTCGCCCCGATCTTCCTTGCTCATCTCCCCCGTCACATAGCCTACGAGTTGGCCCTTTGCGTCGAGGCCACGCAGCACCCAGAAGCGCGGGTGAGCAATTTCCCAGCCCTCGTTATCGAACATATAGGCGTAGCTGCCGCTGGCGTAGTCAGGGAAGACCGTGAACTTCTGATCGGACGTGGGCAGAATGTGCAGGGCAAAACCCATCACATGGCGGTAGTCAAGGGTAAGGACAACCATACCATCAAAGACACCGGCCCTAGTGAACTGGGGCGCGGCCAGGCGGATCACCGCGTCGTACTTCTTGCCCTGCACAGCGGCCAGGGGATCACTGGCGGCCCCAAGCTGTTCCTGCTGGCTCACATACCATGTCGTCACGTGAGAGACATAGATCTCGCCGGGCGGCAGCGCCTTAGTAGCGGCGAAGTAATCCTCGCTCAGATAGGTCGTATTCGCCGGATTACTCACATCGCGCAGTTGCGACTCCGGCAACTCCTTGCCATCGGCCACCCGCAGCCGCTCGTGGCCATCCACCCCCACATAGGCAATCTCGCGAAAGATCGGAGCCTGCACACGGCGCTCTTGGGGCGCGGCGTTCGTCCCATCAAGGAACCACAGCTCAGCGTGACGAGCCGCAAGAAAGGCGGTGTATGCCTGAACATTGCGCGGGATAACAGCGGCGGTGCGAGCGTCCTGCACCCGCTCCTCAAGGAAACGGGCAATTGCATTTGCCGTCTCGACCGTGCGCAATTGGAGCGAATCAAGGGATTTCTCATCAAGAGTTGCGCGGGTCACCTCAGTGGCCTGATCGCCTGCAGCCTGGTAGCCATTAATGGCAAACCAGCTGATCAAGGCCAGGGGCACCAGTCCGATGAGCAGCGCAGCGATAAGAAATCGCCAGAGCAGACCAAAGCGAAGCCCACGCATACCTAGTTCCTCACTGATTGCTCCCCTTTAGGGGCGGAAGCCCAGGAGCTTTCGCCCTGGGAGGAAGGACTCCGCTTGAGCGGCTTTAGCCCTGGGTTCCTGACCCCATCAGCCGGGCAGCCACTTGACGGTAGGCGGCAGTAACGGGATGGTTGGGGTAACGCAGCGAGAAGATTCCGGCGCTCGCCAGAGCCATCAACTCATCAGAGTGCGGGATCACCGCAGCTACCGGACACTTGTAGATCTGCTCGATCTGCTGACCTACCTCGGTCATATTATAGGTCTGTGGCACCTTATTGACCAGCAGCAGCAGGTGGGGCACATCGAGCTTACGGGCCACTTCCACCGTCACCCCGGTACCCTGGTAGTCCTGCTGGTCGGGGCGCATAATGATCAGCAGAGCGTCGGAGATCGCAATGGAGAGCAGAGTTTCCTCATTCAAGCCGGGGTGCGTATCGATCATCAGCACATCAAGGTCGAGTGCCTCAATCAGGCGCTGGAATCCATCATTGAGCAAGCCGGGATCATAGCCATCGCGCAGAACGCGGGCGATCTCGCCGGCCTTAATACTGGAAGGGATGAGAAAGATCTTCCCGCTGATCGGCGCGCCAAGGCTATTCGTGACATCATGGGCCGCGTCTTCGATCTCGCAGGTACCCCAGAGGTAATCGTTCAGCGAGTGCTTCATATGGTCGTCATCAAGGCCGAAGAGAACGTGGATACCAGGGGACTGAATATCGGTGTCGATCACGCCCACACGGTAGCCCTGAGATGCCAAGAGGGCTGTAATATTCGCGGTGGTGTTGGACTTCCCAGTCCCGCCGCGAAACGAGTGGATCGAGATAATCGTTGCCATGAAGGAAGCTCCTGACCAGCGAGATCGGGATAGCAGTGACCACGACAATGCTGGCAACACGGATGTGACATAAAACCGAACGAGGGGATCAGCGTGTTTTGCTCATACACATAGTAACCAACGTATGACCGTCGGGTGCCAGGGAGAGGTTTAGGGAGGACACCAGCTTTGCACCAATCCCCCCCAAACCCCTTACTCTCCTACACGTGAGCCTTGAGCTGATCGACGAGAGCGACATAGTTGGCCCTCGCCTGATCAACGGCGGTACCCTTCAGCTTCGTCCATGCATCGTACTTCAGACGACCGGTCATATCAAGGACGCCAGGGCGGGATCCTTTGACATCGCCCACCGTGGCTTGTTTATAGAGCGCGTAGAGCTTAAGCATCACATCATTCGCGGGACGCTTGGGGAGATGCTGCGCATCCTGGGCGGCCTGCTCGAACCGGGCGCTGAGGTCGCTCATTAAAAATCCTCCTTAAAGGTACAGCCCGCCGCCCAGCGGTGGCGGCATGCACGACACAAGATAACAGCAGGATGGTAGCACTGATCGGGAAAATTCGCACGGCAAAAAGTCATTACCATATCCCCCCTGGGGGTAAGGGAAATCCCCCTACCCCAAAAAGATAAGAAAGTGCTATAATGTTGTAGGAAGACAACTGAACGTGGTAATTGAGGAAGGGGGCAGAGCGTGGATAGCATAGCAGCTACCAAACTTGCCAACCAACTCAGCAGCCAGCAGCAGCCACTCTGTGATCGCGTCTCTGCGCGGCTTCTGGTGGCCTATCCTGAGCTAACACGGAGCCTGCGCCTCGAAGAGAACTACACACCCATCGCCCGGCTCTCAGAGGTCGCAGTGGAGCGGCTCAATGACTTGGTGCGATCAGTGCTGCTCTTCGACCTGCCATCTCTAGCCGACCAAGAACTGCGATGGGCACATGGTGTACTTCCACGCAGCGGCGTCACGAAGGAACACCAGTCGAGCATGGTGTGCTGGTTTTTTGAGGAAGTGCGCAAACTGCCAATCAGCCCGGTGGAGTTGGCTATCGCCCGCGAGATCGAGCAGTATTTCCTCAACCAGATCCAAAAGGTGTATCAAGTAAATTAGTAAAAATATCTCAAGAGATAATGGCATCTCGTGAGATAGTCAATCGTTACATTGTATAGAAGGCAACGAAGCCCCACTCATACTGAGTGGGGTTTCGTTGCAACTGCGCCGATCAGTGTTCATTAACCGTCAGGACGCCCTGCATCTGCGGGAAGTGTGCGGGGACAGTGCAGATGAAGATGTAGGTACCGGCCGCCGGGGCCGTGAATGTCACATCAGCCGTCTGACCGGCGCTCAACAGGGGCGAGTGAGCGATGATCGTGGCCGGGTCACTGATCAGGTAGCCCTTATCAGCGCCAGCGGTCAGGCCCGCAGTGGCAACCTTCCGAGCCACGTTGACATCGCCGTTGATGAGGACCCAGTTGTGTTGAAGGGACGATGAGTTGTCTTTGACGGTAATGGTGACCTGCTGACCGGCAGAGACGGTCAGGGCGTTCGGTTTAAAGTTTAAGCTATCGCCATCCGAACCAATCCCCAGTGTGCTGCTGCCCGCTGTGAGTGTGGGAGAACCACCACCACCACAGGCGGAGATCATGAGGAAGAGAGCGAGGACAACGGAGAACATGACCATCCGCATGTACAACTTCATCAGGACGTTCCTTTGTACTACAGTTGTAAATATCTTCGCA
>CAIRFY010000014.1 GCA_903877945.1 uncultured Oscillochloris sp.
GCGGGGGGGCTAGGGGGGGTGATTCAAACTACAACTGTCGTAATATAGACTATCCTGAAGAACTACTGGAGCAGATCGAGCAAACCAGAGAAGATCTGGAGCGGATGGCCCATGAGGCGCTCCTCATCCGCCTCTACGATCTCGGCAAAATCTCATCAGGCAAGGCCGCACAGATGCTCGGGATGCCACGTCGGGAGTTTCTGGATCTCTTGGGGGCGTATGGTGTGTCTCGCTTTGATGCGGCGCAAGATGTAGAGACGGAGGCCCTGCTTGCAATTGCAGCCAGTCGTGTCCAACACCAAATGAGAGAAAGATCATGATCGCGATAAGGATAGATATTCCTGAAGAGCGACTCAATCTGCTCTACCAGCGTGCTAGGTCGCTTGGGATCACCCCCGAAGAACTCATCCGGCTGAGTATCGCCGAGTTGATGATGCGACCACTACCGGACGTACAGCAAGCCATTGACGACGTTGTTCAGAAAAATACCGAACTCTATCGGCGATTAGCATGACTCGCTAGAGCAATCCTCTTGGAGCCGTGAAGAGGAGTCAAGGCTTCAGCCGGCTGAGGCCGGTACTCCCCTTCACAACCGGAATAGGACTGCTGAAAAGTACGTAGAAAGTAGCACCTTCACGCATGGCAGACCACTCGCTTCATACGCCCGAAAGCCACATCGCCGCTTTCGCGAACTTTCGCAGCCAGCCCTCCTATCGTTTTATGACCAAGCTGCGCCAGCGGCGTGCCGAGCAGATCCGTGCCCTCTTTGCCAACCCCAAGGCGATGACCCTGGATCGCTTCAATCGCGAAATCTGGCAGATTGGTGGCCGCGTATTGCTGCACGGCCAGCCCATCGCCGATAAGATCTTTGAGGACATGCCCAGCCCCGAACGCTTGGCTGAGTTGAGCGATGCCCTGGATGCAGGCGAGTTGGAGGTTGAGGGCAATAGCATGTGGCGACCAGGAAGCAGCGTCTACGGCAGCAGCCTGAAGGAGAACGATGCCGCAAAGGTGGCCCATATCCATCACGCCTGTGCAATCCTGACCAACCGGGGATCCGCGCCATTTGAGCGAGCTAAACAGATCGCGAAACTTCCCGGGTTTGGCCCCGGTGCTGCTGGCATGTTGGTCATGATCGCCCATCCGGATGGCTGGGCACTCGACAATGATCAGTCGCGGGGTGGACTGCGTCGGCTCGGCTTTGCGGTGAACACCTCGACAGATGTGCAAGTCACCGTGAGCCAACTGCGCGAGACGCTGGGGGCCAGCGATCTGATCGAGCTTGATCTGTTCCTCTCTCTGCTTAACCAGCGCCCTAAGCCTAAGGCCGAGGGGCCGCGCATCTGGTGGGTCAACCAGGGCCAGAGCTATGAGCAGGAGAAGGAACTAGGCTGCATCAAGGCCGGTACCGAGGGTTCCGATGGTCGCAGCGTCCCAGCGCGGAGTGCCGTCGCCGAAGTATGTCCCGGCGACATCATCATCCACCACTCACGCAAATACATTCGGGCGGTGAGCCAGGTGCAGGATGAGCCGCAGCTTTTAGCGCTTCCCAATGGTACGCAGCAACACCGGGCGAGTACCGTCTACCATGAACTGAGTACTCCGATCCCGAGTGCCGATCTGGGAGCGGCGATCTACGCGCTCAACCTCCCATCTGGCCCCTTCGGGAAAGATTTCTTCTCCAAGCAGGGCTACCTGCACGAACTGACGAAGGCAGGACTCCAATGTGTCTACGAACAGAGTCCCACGAACAATTGGCCCACCTACATCGCGGCGATCTTCCCAACCCACAATGGCGTGACAAAGACTCCTCCCCTTGATGTACAGCCCACCGTTTCGCCCTTCGCTGCGGTGCAGGAGGCGCTGCACCAGAAGCATCTGAGCTTTCCCCCCGAACTCGTCAGCATCTACCTGCTTGCGCTCCAGGCCAAAGGCTTCGTCATTCTCACGGGGATTTCAGGCACCGGCAAAACACAACTGGCCTTAGAAGTCGCTCGCCACTTCCAGCCGGTGCAACGCCTGACGATTACGGCCAAGCCGCCCGACGGTGCCCGTGCGCTCATCGTTAAGTCTTACACCGTGCAAGAGAGCCAGATGATCGTGCCGATTGATGTGATCGAAGAACTCGGGCTGTCACGTGAGGCGGATGGCAATCGAACCGTCACCGTCTACTACCCTGGCGGATCGTTCGCCCTGAATCTCTACACATATCCTGGTCGTGACATCTTCATGCTTCGGCTACGCAACCAACTCAAGACCTGGTTCCAGAGCAACCTCCATGTTGGTGATACCTTTTTCCTGGAGGTACTGCCCGCCACCGATAGCGATGCGGCGGCGCTGCGCTTTAGTATGCCGATGACGATGGAACAAGAGCGTCGGTTGGAGAATGTCAAAGTGCTTGCCGTGCGCCCCGACTGGACGGATGCCCATGGCTTGCTCGGCTACTTCAACCCCCTCACCCGGCGCTACGAAAGCACCCCATTTCTGCGCTTTCTCCTCGAAGCAGAGCGTGAAACCACGCAGGCGGGGGCGGAAGGGCGCGAGCCAAATCCCTACTTCATTGTGCTGGATGAGATGAACCTTGCGCGGGTCGAGTACTACTTTGCCGACTTCCTCTCCTGTCTAGAGTCAGGCGAGGCTCTGGAGTTGCACGACGACCGTGAGATTGAGTCCGGGGTTGGCACCGAGGCCGAACAAACCGTGGTGCCACGCCGCCTCACGGTGCCGCGCAATCTCTTCTTCACCGGCACAGTGAATGTGGATGAAACCACCTCGATGTTCAGCCCCAAGGTTCTCGACCGCGCCTTTACCATCGAGTTCAACCAGGTTGATCTGCGTGGACTCGGCACACCTGGTACAGATGTCCCCATTCCGCTGGCGCTGACCGGATTGCCCGAGCGGTTACTCCAACCCGGAAAGATCACGAGTACCGAGTGGGTCGTTTTCGGGGAACGTGAAGGCGGCAAATTCGCGGATGTCGTTATCGTCCTGAATGATCTGCTCGCACGCGACCAGCGCCAGTTCGGCTA
>CAIRFY010000015.1 GCA_903877945.1 uncultured Oscillochloris sp.
ATAGCGCCTTGTTCTCACGTGACCAATCAACATCACCGAGGATCATCAGCCGCTCTTGCCAATCACCAGGATGGGCGACAACCAGATCGTGCCCGGCCATCCCAATCGCCAGCAGTGTAACGGTATGCGAGTGAATATAATGCTGGCGTAGCGTTGCTGAGGTCATCTCTCGGCGAATCGCTCGTTGCCATTCGGGGACGACCTTGCCTAATGTCTGCCAGAACTCGTGTACACGTGCCGCCTGTTCAACGCTGACGGTATTCTTTGCTCCACTATTAAGCAGTGCCTCAGTTGCCTGATACACGGCACTCAGCGTGAAGAGCGCAGTCGAGCGATTCGAGATGGTCGTTTTCTCTAACTCAGTCAACCCCTGAAAGAGCGGTACATCATCAACAAGCTGCCGTACCAGCGTGGCAAGATCGCCATGATCATGGAGAACTTTCTTTGATCGGGTTGATGCCATCTGGCTCGGATGGAGATCAACATAGAGCGTGGCCGCACGACTCAATCCTGGGTCGGGAATAAGCATGATCGAAATCGTGTCATCACCAAGAGAAGGGTTTTGCGTGAGCAGTGATGTAATCGCTGCGCGGCGATGTTGTCCATCTCTGATAATCAACCGGGCACGCATGGGTATCTGCACGCGCCCTATCTCCGGCATCCCAGGCGCTAATGGCTCGAATGTCACCATCTCGTCTATAACCGCAATAAGTGGTGCCAGGGTATAGTCATCTTTTCGTGCCGATAGATAATCTATCCACCGGGAGACAACTGACTGGTCAATCGTCTGTATTCGGCGCAGGTTAGCGGGAACCTCAGCTTCATCAAAGAGAAAGAGCCGTGGCAACAAACGTAGCTGACATTGAATGAGGTAATAGGTGTAGTTACCCTGGTGTCCACGTATCGCAGGAAAGGTGTAGGAGTTCATGGTTACTATAATCCCTCTGCAACAAGATCAATCCCGCTGATGTACCGTTCGATCCTGGTGATTGCCTCCAGGATATCCTCCAGATACAGGCGATAGTCCCTCGGCATAGATAACCTCGCTCAGGATAACCGGGCGTAACCGTGGCTTCAGCGTATCAACCAGTACCAGATCGACCGACAGGCCGAAAGTGTCTTCAAGCCAGAACTTGAGATTCATATAGCCATCGAATGATGGGTGTTCCATGTCTGTCAGAAAGTCCATGTCGCTGTTGGGCTGCGGCGTCCCACGTCGATATGAGCCAAACAGGCCAAGTGAGCGCACCCCTAACGACCGAAGTTGCGTGCGGTTGCGGGTCAGTTCGGCAAGTACCTCGGTAGCCGTCCACTGGTGTCTGGTTGTCAGGCTCATCGGCACATTGCTCCTGTATTGGCCTTGATTCTACGAGGCTTTGCGCAACGCTGACGCAAGTAAATTGGCATGCGCGACATAGGAACCCTTTCCTCATCCAACCAGCGTGCCGACAGGCAGTGCGAGACCGGATACGATAGGTGATGTGATCGTATCGCCGGGGAAGAGGCGTAGGATGCGGGTGTACTGGCCCCTAGTAGGGGCGGTATATTGTTCGATCATCTGCTGCGT
Source organism: uncultured Oscillochloris sp. (assembly GCA_903877945.1). Classification (GTDB taxonomy): domain Bacteria; phylum Chloroflexota; class Chloroflexia; order Chloroflexales; family Chloroflexaceae; genus Oscillochloris. The sequence goes on from CAIRFY010000015.1 coordinate 1,568, forward strand.
GAGATCGACGATCCACGCTTCGGGGATACCGGCTGCCGCGTAACGCGGGATCTTCTCGCCCCGGTCGTAGGCTATCGTCGAGTCGGCAACCTCAATCAGAATCAGAATGTCGTCAGCAGTGGGATGGGCCTGGGCGTAGAAATCATCGCGATACTGAAGTACCGCAAGATCCGGCTGTGGCTCACTATAGTCGCTCAGACGCACCGGATTTTGGGGGCTGACAATAGCCGTATCACCGAGTTGGGCCGTCAGGTACTTCACGATCTTTGACACAATGGCAGCGTGCAGTGGGCCAATGGGACTCATAACACGGATGTCCCCATCAAGTAACTCGACATGATCAGCCTCGGTTAAGATGCCACTCTCACGCATGCGCGCATAGTCGTACACGTTGAAGGCGCGGCGCGTTATCTCAATTGCCGTCATACCAACCCCGCTTTCGTTCATCGTTTTCGCACGCTGGTGCTATTGTAGCACAGCAGCGAGCTTGCACAGATCTGA
>CAIRFY010000016.1 GCA_903877945.1 uncultured Oscillochloris sp.
ACATCGCTCTCCAGGCGCACCACGCCCTGGGCCGTGGTCACCAAATGTCCATCGCCACCCGACTCAGTCCTCTCGCGCAAGGCGTTCAGCCCCTTGAGCGTGGCCTTCTGCCCGGCGGCGTCGGCGTCCAGGGCCATGTAGACGTTGTGCGAGAGCCGCTTGAGCAGGGCCACATGGCTGCGGGTGATCGCCGTGCCCAGGGGGGCTACCACGTTGCGAAAGCCGTGCTGGTGGGCGGTGATTACATCCACGTAGCCCTCCACCACCACCGTGCGATCCTCGCTGCGGATAGTATCGCGGGCCAGATCCAGCCCATAGAGCAACTCGCCCTTCTTAAAGAGCAGAGTTTCTGGCGTGTTCAAATACTTGGGTTGTCCATCGCCCAAGGCCCGACCGCCAAAGCCCACCACCTGGCCCTTCGCGTCGCGAATGGGGAAGATCAGTCGGCCCCGGAAGCGGTCGTAGGGGCCATGCGTCTCGTGGTCAATTGCCAGTCCAGCGGTCACCACTTCTTCCGGCGCATAACCCTTCTTGCCCGTCAGGTAATCAAAAAGGTGCGTCCACTCATCCAAGCAGTAGCCGATCTGAAAGGACTCCACCGTCTCCGGGAACAGTCCGCGCTTCGCCACATACGCACGACCCGGCTCACCACGGGCCATACTCATCAGCACATAGCTGAAGTACTTTGCGGCAGCGGCGTTGACCTCCAGCAGCCGGGTGCGTCGGGCATCCGTCTGGCGTTCCTGATCGCCCTTCGGCTCCAGGCGCACCCCCGCCCGCGCCGCCAGATTCTCCAGAGCTTCCTTAAAGTCAAGCCCTTGCTTGCGCATCACATAGTCGAACACCGTACCCGAGGCGTGGCAACCAAAACAGTAGAAACTCTGCGATTCCGGGTAAACCGTGAAGGCCGGGGTGCGCGTGTTTGGGTGAAACGGACAGAATCCCACAAAGCTGCGCCCCGTCTTGCGCAGGTTCACCCCCGAGGTGCTGATCACCTCGACAATATCGGTCTTACTACGGACATCGTCGATCTGGCTCATATGAATGCACAATGCACAATGCGAAATGCACAATGCTCAATGCAGGAATTTTTGCATTGTGCATTTCGCATTTTGCATTGTCACGCCCCCCACGTCTTATAGCAATCCTAAACTGGTTATGAAAAGGAGTCGAGCCTTTAGGCGGCCTTATCCGGCTAAAGCCTTGACTCCACACAACAACCCCAAGAGGATTGCTATAGGAATAAAGATCCGCTTAAAGACCTCGATCTGGCTCACATGAATGCACAATGCACAATGCACAATGCAGCAACTTTTGCATTGTGCATTTCGCATTTTGCATTGTCACGCCCCCCACGTCTTAGGAATAAAGATCCGCTTAAAGACCTCAAGGGCATAGCGGTCAGTCATGCCGGAGATATAGTCGACGACGGCGCGTGCAATCGGCTCCTGGCGTTGCTGATTGATCTGCAGCAGATCGTCGGGCAGTTGATCCGCGTGCGCGCAGAAGTAGCTATACAGTGTCTCGATCACAAAGTGTACCCGATCATCATCGTTCTTCGCCGCGTTGTTGAGGTAGACGTTGCGAAACATAAATTCGCGCAGTGTATTGGTGGCTTCCAAAACAGGTAGGCTCATCGAGAGAAGTGGCGGGTCGGGTGAGACACCCAAGCCGATAGCCCACCAGTTATGCTGGATCAGGTCAGCGACCATCGTGTTAATACGTTGGCCGTGGCCGTGTCCCAGCACATCCAGGCACTCCTTGGGCAGATCACCCTGGCGTAGCACCCCGGCACGGATAGCGTCATCAATATCGTGGTTAATATAGGCCACGCTATCGCAGATCTTAATAATCTGACCCTCCAGAGTGCTGGCCGTGCCCCAGGCGGTAGTCATAATATCATGGCGGGCCTTCGAGTGCAGATAGATCCCCTCGCGCACGGCGTAGGTCAGGTTCATACCATCGCCCGCACGTGCGATCACCTCGACAATCCGCCGACTCTGCTCGTTATGTCGGAAATGGTCGGGGTAGATCCGGGTCAGGGCCGTCTCGCCCGCGTGGCCAAAGGGCGCGTGGCCAATGTCGTGGCCCAGCCCAATCGCCTCAGTCAGATCCTCGTTTAAGCGCAGGGCGCGGGCCACCGTGCGCGAGATCTGCGTCACCTCAAGGGTGTGGGTAAGCCGGGTGCGGTAATGATCGCCCACAGGCGCGATAAACACCTGGGTCTTATGCTTGAGCCGACGGAAGGGCTTCGAGTGCAGGATACGGTCGCGGTCACGCTGGTAGGCGGGGCGGATCGGGCAGGGCTCCTCAGGCCGCTCGCGCACCGCAGCGACGCTGAACGCTGCCAAGGGTGAGAGTGTTAATGCCTCCAGAGCCTCGCGCTGCTCACGAATGGTCAGGCTGGTCATGGAGCCTCCTCAATGCAGGCCGATACACCAGGCTGATTCTACTCGAAATGTGGGAGCAGCGCCAATCGTCCCTCTCGACAAGCAGGGCATGTGCAAAGTCGTGTAATCACCGAGCAGCCCTCACCCCCCAGCCCCCTCTCCCTGAGCGGGAGAGGGGCAGGGGGTGAGGGCCGGAGGAATGACTTTGCACATGCCCTGTCTCGACAAGGTTTCAGGAGCCAGGTTTCAGCTTTACAGTTCG
>CAIRFY010000017.1 GCA_903877945.1 uncultured Oscillochloris sp.
CAGTTGTAGTTTGAATTACCCCCCCTAGCCCCCCCGCACGCGGGGGGGAACAATGCATTGGTTCCCCCCCCGCACGCGGGGGGGGCTAGGGGGGGTGATCGGCGGGAGCCTTTCTGCGAAGATATTTACAACTGTAGTACTATCGGCTATCGGCTATCGGCTATCGGCTATTTTCATGTTAGCATCCAGCACACAAGCTCCAGATCATCGCGGGTCAGGGGTTCGCTTTCGGGGCGGAGCATGGCCGTCTGCACGCCGACTAACTGGAACTCGTCGAATAACTTTTGCAGCAGGGCCAGGAGCAAGAGGTAATCCTTGTCCTGCTGGTAGCGCCCCGCGATGGCGCGGAGGTCTTTGAGGAAGGCCGCTGGCAACGGGATTCGCAGCGCCACGAAAACGGCCTGGGCCTGCGCCCGATCAATGCCGGGGGCGGACCAGCCGGCGCGCACAATCTGGGTGAGATCGCGCTGCACTTTGTCCAGCGTTTCGCCGAGAGCCGCTGCGCCGCGCTGTTCCTCTAGGGTAGTCAGAATATCCTCGGCCAACAGTTCCAGGATGCGCTCGGCCTCCGCCGCGTCCAGCCAGTCCTCGCCCCGTGGCTCCTCGCGGGTGGCCCGGATAAGCTCGTGGATCTCGAAGCGGTTGTCGCTGGCGTAGCCATTGCGCGTATCGTAGAAGCGCCAAAAGTGGCGATCTTTGTAGCGGTAGTAGGCAAATATCCCCCGGCGCTGGCCGCGCCGCACGCTGGAGTGGATGCCGCCCGGAAGATCGCGTACCAGTTCTTCACCGTACTGGCGTAGGTAGGCGAGCAACTGCTGGCGCATCAGTTCGTTGCCGGCCAGTTCGCTCACCTGGCCCCAGTAGAGCAGGCTGCTGTCGTCACCTGCCGCCAGTTCGCGCAGCGTATTGAAGGTGCGCGGCGTCACCAGTTCGCCCAGCACACTGGCGTCGAGTCCTATCGTCTCGTTAATCGCGCTCAGGCGGGTCTGGATGCGCTCCACCAACCGTAACAATACCTCAAGGTCGTCGGTCGGGAAGATATTGGCGATCCTGATTTCTGCGTGCGGGTTGCCCAGACGATCAATCCGCCCGTTGCGCTGGATCATGCGCGTCGGATTCCAGTGCAGGTCGTAGTTGATCAGCCGCCCGGCGTCCTGGAGGTTTTGTCCCTCGCTGAGAACATCTGTGGCGATCAGCAGGTCAATCTCTTCGTCTGCGGCGACCGCCGTGCGCGCTTTGTTGCTCAGCGGCGCAAAGCGTTCGATCACGCGCTGACGCTCGCGGGGCGGTGTGTCACTGCTCAAGACCGCCACACGTCGCTTCGCCAGAACGGGGTCGGCAATGACTCGTTCGTAGATATAGCGCGCTGTGTCGCGGTAGTAGGAAAAAACGATCAACTTCTGCCCATCCAGCCCGCGCACCTCCGCGAGAAACACCCGCAACTTGGCGTCTTCATCCGGCCCGAGCGGGTCAATGCGGGTGATAATCGCATCCAGCAAGGCTAGGTCTTGGCGCACGTGCTGCGAGATGCTCTCCGCATGGTAGCGAGCGCAATCAACGCCCTCCAGGCTTTCGAGCAGGGCGTCAAGGCCAACCGGGTCGTCGTCCTCTTCGAGCCGCAGAATGCGCCGGTGGGCACCGCTGTGCAGCAGCCGACCTGCATTAAGCTGTTCCAGGAATTGGGACTCAAAGTCGCGTAGGCGGTGGATGCTGCGGCGAAAGGCGACGACGCTGCTCTCGAAGCGCTTGAGCAAGGTGGTTTTGAGCAGCCCCACAATACCACCGTTGGTCATCGCCCGCAGCTTATCGCTGGCGGCTGGCGTCACCAGATAGCTCTCCGGGTTGTAGGCCGGTAGCTCAAGCGCCTCAATCGCGCTGGTGATCTGAGCGAACAGCCCACGGTAGGTTTCGCCCAGGCTGTAGCGCAGGGTCTGGATCGGCGCACGACGCGGGAAGCGCAGCGGCTGATCATTGATCGTCACCTCGCCATAGTGATCCTCAATGAAGGATCGGGTGCGGCGAATGACGACTTCTTCCAGCAGATTGAAGAGGGCACCGCCCGTGCCGCCAAGGTTTTCGGCTTCTTTAAAATACTGGCGCAGTGAACGGATACCGGCCTCGCGGAAGTAGCCATCGTTGCCGCGTGTCCAAAGGGCGATCTGGTGGTAGAGATCCCACAGGCTGTTATTGATCGGCGTGGCGGTGAGCAGGGCCACCCGCTTCGGCTCGCCGCTCGCCAGGATGCGACTGAGGTTTTGGTAACGCTGGGCCTGGGGATTCCGAAAATTGTGGCTCTCGTCTACTAGCACAAACTCGGCATCGGCATAACGGGCCAGCGGGAAATCGGCGCGGCCCAGTTCCTCCATACCGACAATCGTGGCCGCGATGCGGCTCTCCTCAATCTGGCGCTGCCACATCTCGCGCAGTTGAGCCGGGCAGATGATCAGCGCCCGCTGGCGCTGGTAGTAGGCGAACAGTTCGAGCAACTTTTTGCCAATGTACGTCTTTCCCAGACCAACGCTATCGGCGATCATTACGCCGTGGTAGCGGCGCAGGATGCGCTGGGCTTTTTGGAATGCCTCGTGCTGAAAGACGGCCAACTCGACCACGGAGCGCAGCGGGTCAATGGCCGCCTCTTTGTCGAGATCGTCCTTAAAATACTCGTAGAGCGTCTTGATGTAGATTTCGTGCGGCGTATAGGGGAAGTCGCCGAACTGCGAGCGGCGCAGGGTGGCGATCAGTTCGTCCTTGCAGTCTACGGCCTGGGGCGCGTCCCACATACGCTCGTACCAGGCCGAGAAGTCGTTGACAATCGGGATGTCGCGGTGGACGGCGTTCAGTTCGGTGTTGCTGGTGAGGCCGCTGGCGGTGAAGTTACTGCTGCCGACAATCGCCGCCCCCTGGACGATAAATGCCTTGGCGTGGAAGAATCCCGGCCCGCCCCCGCCCTCGCCGTAGCGGCGGATCTGCACGGCCTCGTGCCCATCGAACGGCGGGCGTTGCAGGAAGGTCAGCAGGTGTTCGACCCGCGCCTGGGTCGCGGCGCGGTAGCGTTCGCGGCGCAAATCGCGGGCGACCTCATCGGCCACCCGCGACTCGCCAAAGAGCAGCCGAAACTCGCGCAGGTTCTCCAGCGCAGGGGCGAGCAGTGCGTAACCGCTGAGGGCAAAATAGCCCGTCGCGACATCCGCCCAGGGCGAACTCGCCATCAGGCGGACAATCGCCTCGTGGACGGTCATGCTCCCCGCGTGGTTGTCCAGAATATAGGGGACACCGTCGGCGGCGCGATGTTCACGGATCGCACGCGGCGTTGCGGGAGAGTCATCGTAGAGCATAGCGATCCGTCTTGAGAGAGTCGCCTACCGGGCAACCCTCAATACGGCGTAAGCATATCCGGCAGCATCGGAAAGTGTTTGCGATTCAAACCAACAAGGCGCAGTTGGTGCGACTGTGCCGTCGCCGCGATTAGTGCGTCGGCCAGGCCGGTGCTGTGGCTCTTGCCAAAATCTCGGCGCAGCAGGCCACCCCGCATGGCGATCTCTGCATCGACCGGGATGATCACGAAGGCAAGCAGAAATGTGTCGAGCTTCGCCCGCTCGGCCCCCTCACGCACGCCAGCATACAACTCGGCTGCGGTGATGACCGAGATACAGAGCGTATCGTCGAGGTTGTCAATATAGGCGACTGCCTCCGGTCGGTCGCGGAGATAATCAATCAAGATGTCAGTATCCAGCAGGAGCGCGGTGGGTATGTCTGTCATTGAGTGGCCTGATCCCGATCAAGTTCGCGTCGCAGTGCCGTTGCATCGGGCAGATCAGTGCGTTCCCGCCACATGCCTCGTGCCTGCTGGAGAAGTTGTTTACGGTTTGCATGTTGAAAGTGTACGATGTATGAGTGTACCGCTTCCTGAAGCACTTCCGCCTCGGTTTTTCCGATCTGACGGGCGATAGCGATCAGTGAGGTGTATTCTGTTTCGGTTAAGGTAACGGCTGTCGTTGTCATGTGCGCCTGCTTCTCCTTTGCACCCTACCCTCCCTCCACCAGATCAATCTCCGCATCCGTCAGGCCGTAGAGCCGGTAGACCAGCAGGTCAATCAGTCGGTCGGTGGCGATGATGGCGGCGATGGTGGGGGTGAGGCTGCGCCGCGCGATCTCCCAATGCCCCTGAGCTACCCGTACTAGCGGCTGAATTGCGATGTCGGCCTGTTTGCCACGCATACCTGCCGCTTGTACACATTTGCCACGGTTTTTCTGGATCGCTCGCTCGATCTCGTTCCAGGGCTGTTCCCAGAACGAGTGTATCACCGTCTTGAGGCTCCATTCCTCAATGACGCTGCCGGTCTCCTGCTCTAGCCAGCCGGTGAAGGTGGCGGCGCTGGCCTGTTTCTGTTTGTGTAGCGCGATCATGCGCTCGGCGAGGTGGGCTAATACGTCGTGGACGACGTCGCTCTGTTCGTGGGCGGTGTCTGGTGTGCCGTCGGCTAACTGCGGCAGCCGTGCATCGGCCCAGGCCCACAATGCCGCCCAATACGTGCGCCATCCGCGCCAATCTGTAGGTTCTCCCTCCGACCGCGTAGTACTACCGTTGTCGTTTGAATCACCCCCCCTAGCCCCCCCGC
>CAIRFY010000018.1 GCA_903877945.1 uncultured Oscillochloris sp.
TTGATGAGCATCCCCATGAACCTGCTGGCCGCAGGGCTGTACGTTGTCGTTACGGCGGTCGTGATGGCCGTGCGGGGTGGTCTACCCCCACTCCCACGCAATCCGAAAACACTCCACATGATGACGATAGGGTGTCCGTCTGGCGGTCTGGCAGCCGCTTACTTCATATCGCCCGTGGATGCGGCGTGGCCGACCCTGCCGATGGTGGCAATCATCGGTCTTGGTGCGGGTTTGGTCGTCGCGGAGATTATCCGCCACGATGCGAAGGAGGATCGCGACAATGAGCGATAACGCCCAAACCCAAGCTCAACTCGATCAGGATCGAGCGCAGTTTCGCAAGCGGATGGAGCAGCCCCAGGCCGCACCCGCATCCAAGAGGAAGGATAGCACGGCCCTCTTTCGGCGCTCTGCCCTCACCAAGCACCGCACGAATACCCAGCGGGCAGGTGCGGCGCTCTTGTGGCTGCTCAGTGCCAGCGGTGGGGTGCTGTGGGGCGGTGGGGGCTGGCCGACGTGGGCCAGTCACACGCCCAACCTGCTCGGTGCGGCCCTTGCCCTGGTGCTTCAACTGATTGTAAGCTGGCTCCAGGTGACAAGCTCCGACCGTCGCCTGAGCCTCCAGCACATCGGGGCGTTGGCAGTGAGCAGTGGCACCACCGCAGCGGGCTTTCTGCCGCTCATCTTCCTGGGGGCAGGTCTCTGGTTCGATGTGCAGCCCTGGACAAACCTATGGTGGGCCATTGGGGCTGGCACGGTACTCCTGGCGGTTGGTGCAGACGAAATCCCAGAGCGTGTATTGTTCGAGGACTGACTTTATGACGGCCACACCCGAAGAAGCTGCGAACGCCTTTGTGGCGATGCTGTTCCTGACCTTGATCGCCCTCACGATGTTGATTATGGGCGCGTTCTGGCTCTTCGGGCGTGTGGCCGACCATTTTGGCTGGGTCATTGAGGATATGGACATGGACGATGAGGAGCAGGTGGGTGTGCCAGCGGTGCCGACACTGCCTGTACGCTCATCTGCGTCCGACTGGTGGGTCACGTGTGTGAACGCCACGCCGGAGCAAGCACCGCATCTGGTCGTTGCTGGCCCTACGGGAACCGGCAAAACCACGCTGGTCACAGGGTTACTTCACACACGCCCTGGTCAGATCGTGATCATCACCGCCAAAACGGGCGATGCGTGGGGCGGGCTGCCCGCTGTGGTGATTGATGATGATGGCAGCTTCACCACCGCCGCCGCTGTCTTTGCCGCCCTGCTGGTGGACGTGAAGCGCCGACTGGTTGCCACCAAGCATCAGCGCGACCCCGGCCCGTGGCTCACCGTCGTTCTCGACGATTACCCGGCTCTCCGTGATGCGTGTGCTGCCGCCGACGAGACGTTCATCCTCATCGCTCGGCTGGGGCGTAGCCTACGGGTGCGGCTGATTGTCCTCAGCTACAGCGGTCTCGTGAAGGAGCTAGGGCTAGAGGGCAAGGGCGAAAGCCGCGATCATTTTGTGTGGATACGGCTAGATCGCCAGCGGCGGGCGAGCTTGGTATGGGACGAAGAGACCCACTCCCTCGACACGGCCCTGGTCGTGGCGATGGCCCAACGACCGCTGGACGTGTCGCGTGTTTGGATAGCCCCTACAGCCCCTACTACCGCGTCAGAACGCCAGATAAGCCCCTACGCGACCGCTACTGCTACTACTCCTGAGAAGCCGGTAGGGGCTGCTCAGGAGGGTAATGAGGGCGTAGTAGTAGTGAGCAGAGTGACCCTCTCCGAGCAGGTGGCGATTCTTAGCAGCGCCCTCCAGATGAAGTTAGAGTCTGGTAAGTTCAGTCGCTCCGAGGTATGCCGCCGGGTGTTCGATGGCGCAACGGGCGGCGCAGCCTACGACAAAGTACGAACAGTTCTCGATGCCGCTGGCCTATAACGGATGAACAATGAAGCCGACACTACTCCCCAATCCAGAGGACATTTTCGCGCTCATCCGCCGATACGACCGCACAGCCCTCATTTACAGGACGAAGTTCGAGGCGCAGGTTGAACTAGCCGACGCCTACCGGAAGCGGGGCGACCTCCCACGCGCCGACGATTGCGTGATGCTGGCGGTGGGGTTTGGGCTGAAATCTGAGGACTTCGAGGAAGTGGCCCGCGACCTTGCGGGACTCCTCGGTATCACGCGCCCTGAAAAGGAAGCACCGTAGTGAGTGTAAAGGATTAATGACAACACATCGTGAATATGGGTGAACATAGAGCCAAATACAACTATAGAAGAGTTGACACGGCGAGTAGTGCGTGTTACGATGACGGGCAACCCGCAATCTGCTCACAGGGACAATCGTTTGCAGGAGTCGGCCAACAAGAGAGGAATGTTATGGCAATTCGTGATCACTTCCAAACCCTCCGCATGAACGAAGGCGAGAGAGAAGTTGCTGAGAAATTACGCACCACACGAGGTGAGCGTAGCGTCTCGTCTCTTATTCGTCGGCTTCTGGCTGAGGAAGGTTCGCGCCAGGGCGTGTCTGAGCAGCCCAAGGCTGTGTCGTGTGTGCGGGGATGAATCACAAGCGCCCGTGGAGAAGGCTACCACAGACGCATGCAGAAGACAGAGGAGTGATGTCCCTCTATTTTACCATAGCGGTACTCTGCACGCAA
>CAIRFY010000019.1 GCA_903877945.1 uncultured Oscillochloris sp.
ACCCCATCACCCCATCACCACGTCACCACGTCACCCCATCACCCCATCACCACGTCACCATGTCACCCCATCACCATGTCACCACGTCACCATGTCACCATGTCACCACGTCACCGCATCACCGCATCACCGCATCACCGCATCACCGCATCACCGCATCACCGCGTCACCGCGTCCCCGCGTCCCCGCGTCACCACGTCACCGCGTCACCGCGTCACCGCATCACCGCGTCACCGCGTCACCGCGTCACCGCGTCACCGCATCACCGCATCACCGCATCACCGCGTCCCCGCATCACCGCATCACCCCCTCACCGCGTCCCCGCGTCCCCGCGTCACCGCGTCACCGCGTCACCGCGTCACCGCATCACCGCGTCACCGCGTCACCGCATCACCGCATCACCGCGTCACCGCGTCACCTCACATCCAGCGAGTATACCTATGACTAACGACACCATCCGCCTCACGATGGCCCAGGCTCTGATCCGCTTCCTCACCCAGCAGCACGTTGCCCGCGACGGGGAGGAGACACCGTTTTTTGCCGGGTGCTTCGGTATCTTCGGCCACGGTAACGTCGCCGGGATCGGCCAGGCTCTTCAGCAGACGCCCGCGCTGCGCTACTACCAGTCGCGGAATGAGCAGGCGATGGTTCACGCGGCCACGGCCTATGCCAAGGTGAAGAACCGTCTCCAGACCTTCGCCTGCACCAGTTCAATCGGCCCCGGCGCGACGAACATGGTCACGGGCGCGGCCACGGCCACGGTGAACCGCCTGCCGGTGCTGCTGCTGCCCGGCGACATCTTCGCCCGGCGCAATGTGGCCCCGGTACTCCAGCAGATCGAGTGGGAGCATAGCCAGGATTTCTCGGCCAATGACTGCTTCAAGCCGGTCAGTCGCTATTGGGATCGGATCACCCGGCCCGACCAGTTGCTCACGGCGCTGCCTGAGGCCATGCGCGTGCTGACCAGCCCATCCGAGACGGGCGCGGTGACGCTGGCTTTGCCCCAGGATGTGCAGGCTGAGGCCCACGATTATCCGACGGCCCTGTTTCGTCGCCGAGTCTGGGTCATCCCGCGTAACCGGCCTGACGCGCAGGCGATCCGCCAGGCCGTGCAGTGGATTCTCCAGAGCAAGCGCCCGCTGATTGTGGTCGGTGGCGGGGTGATCTACAGCGCGGCAACCGATGTTCTGGCGGCATTTGTGGACGCCACCGGTATCCCCGTGGGTGAAACGATGGCCGGAAAGGGCAGCCTGCCCTACAATCACCCGCTTTGTGTGGGGGCGATTGGAGCTACCGGCACCCTGGCCGCTAACACCCTGGCCCGTGACGCCGACCTGGTGATCGGCATCGGCACGCGCTACAGCGACTTCACCACCGCCAGTAAAACCGCGTTCCAGGCCGAGGGGCTGCGCTTTATCAACATCAATGTGGCCGGATTCGACGCGGCCAAGCACCACGCCCTGGCCCTCGTCGGTGATGCGCGGGCCAGCCTAGAGGAACTGGGCGCGCTGCTGGAGGACTGGCAGGTGGACGCGGGCTACCGGGCCGAGGCGGCGGGCTTGGCCCAGGAATGGGACGCCGAGGTGAGCCGGATCTACGCCATCCGGGGCGATGGGCTGCCAACTCAGGGCGAGATCATCGGGGCGGTGAACGAGTACGGCGACCCGCAGGCGATTATGGTCTGCGCGGCGGGCAGCCTGCCGGGCGACCTGCACAAGCTCTGGCGCACACGTCACCCCACGCAGTACCATCTGGAGTACGGCTACTCGTGTATGGGCTATGAGGTGGCGGGCGGGCTGGGCGTGAAGCTGGCCGCCCCCGAGCGCGAGGTCTATGTACTGGTGGGCGACGGCTCGTACCTCATGCTGAGCAGCGAGATCGTCACGGCGGTGCAGGAGGGTGTGAAGTTGACGATCATCCTGCTGGATAACGACGGCTACAAAAGCATCGGTGCGCTGAGCCGCTCGTTGGGACAGGAGGGCTGGGGCACGCGCTACGCCTACCCGCAGGGTGGGCGGTTGGTGGGCGACGAAGTCGGGGCGGAGGCCGAGTTCCTGCCGATTGACCTAGCGGCGAACGCGGCCAGCCTGGGCGCGGCGGTCATCCGCTGCGCGAGCTACAAAGATGTTGTGGACGCCCTGGCGGCGGCCAAGGCCAGCCCGCGCACGACGCTGATCTACATCCGCAGCGACCGCATGTCCTCCGTGCCGGGCTACGCAAGCTGGTGGGATGTTGTCGTGGCCGAGGTCAGTGAAAGTCCAAGCGTGCGTGAGAAGCGCGCCGAGTGGGAACAGATGCGGGCGAAAGAGCGGGATTATTTGTAGGAACATGCGGCCCTCCAGCCCCCTCTCCCTGAGCGGGTGTGGGGGAGTCGGAACCGCCCTGACGCAGAAACTCCCCTCTCCCCGTGTGGGAGAGGGGCCGGGGGTGAGGGCTGAGCGGCCCGCCCCAACCGAGGAGCAACGATGACCGACGCCACACCACTGATTGAAGCTCGTGGGATCTGCAAGTACTTCGGGGCCGTGACCGCGCTGGAGAGCGTGAGCCTGCACCTGATACCCGGCGAGGTATTGGGCGTGGTGGGCGATAACGGGGCCGGCAAAAGTACCTTGATGAAGGTACTTTCGGGGATGCACGCGCCCACCAAGGGCGAACTGCTGATCAACGGTAAGCCCGTTCACTTCCGTAGCCCACGCGATGCCCGCGCCTGCGGCATCGAGATGGTCTACCAGGATCTGGCCCTGGCCGGGAACATGCGTATCGACGAGAATATCTTCCTGGGCCGCGAGCCGCTGCGCCGTATCCTCGGGTTCCTGCCGATCATCGACCACAAGGCCAGCACGCAGCAGGCCCAGCAGCACCTCGACAAATTGAAGATTCACGTCAAAAGCGTGAGCCAGCGCGTCGAGGAGCTATCCGGCGGCCAGCGCCAGGCCGTCGCCATCGCCCGCGCCACCGCCTTCAACGCCAAGGTCGTAATTATGGACGAGCCTACGGCGGCCCTGGCGATCAAGGAGGTGCGCAAGGTGCTTGACCTGATCAAGGATCTCAGGAACCACGGCATCGGCATCATCCTGATCAGTCATCGTATGGACGACATCTTCTACGTCTGCGACCGGGTGATGTCCCTGTTTCGCGGGCAGAACTTCGCCGAGGCACCGCTGGTTCAGACCGACCGCAACGAGGTGATTGGCTGGATCATGGGCAACAAAATCCGTGAAACGGTGCCCCAGGGGATGGATCTGAACTAGGGCCGATGTGAAATGCAAAATGCAAAAATGAGACTCATATCCGGCTTTTGCATTTTGCATCTTGCATCTTGCATTGAGGAATAACGATGACGACCCCCGCGACAGAGCTGTCCAATACCCCGCACGACGAGCGACTCTCGGTGCGCCTGCTGCCCTTTCTGGATCGCTACGGCGTGCTGCTGCTGGTGTTCGGCATGGCCGCGATCTCGTTCGCCCTTGAGCCAGAAGTCTTCTTGACATGGCGTAATATTGGCAATATCTTTCGGCAGATCTCCTTCAACGCAGTGCTGGCCCTCGGCGTCTTCCTGGTAATCATCACCGCCGGGATTGATCTCTCGGTGGGATCAACCCTAGCCCTGGCGATGATGTCGTGCGCCATTCTGGCAAAGGCCAACTTCCCCTGGCCACTTGTCATCGTGACCCCGTTTGTGGTCGGCGCGGCGGTGGGCGCGGTGAACGGGCTCGGCCTGACACGGCTGCACCTGCCGCACCCGTTTATCATGACCCTGGGCATGCTCAATATCGCCCGTGGGCTCACCAACCTGATCTCGAACGGCGCGCCAATCAGCGGTCTTCCCGATCAGGTGAGCTGGATGGGCGGCGGCGATATCACCATCGCTGGCGCAGAAATCCCGGCGAGCCTGCTGGTCGTGCTCGTGTCATACGTACTCATGAGCCTGTTCCTGACCTACACCCGCATCGGGCGACACATCTACGCCATCGGCGGCAACCCGCAGGCCGCACGAGTGAGCGGCATCAACGTGGATCGCACCCTGGTGCTGGCCTACACCATCTGCGGGATGCTAGCCGGGCTCTCGGGGCTCCTGCTGGCCGGGCGCACCAACTCGGGATACCCCAACGCCGGCATTGGCCAGGAACTCGACGCCATTTCGGCGGTGATTATCGGCGGGGCCAGCTTCTTCGGCGGGCGCGGCACCGTACTCGGTGTTTTTGCCGGTGCGCTCGTGATTGGCCTGATGCGCAACATCCTCAATCTACGCGATGTACAGGTCTTCTGGCAGCAGGTGCTGATCGGCATCGTGATCATTGTGGTAGTATCACTCGATGTGTTGCGCCGCAAGGTTGGCAGATCGTACAGGTAGGGGACGACCATTGACCCTCACCTATCGGGAGAGGGCCGGGGCGAGGGTCAATGGCCCACAGAAAGGGGGTGGTTCACAGCACAAGCCGATAGCTCAACGTCCAATGTCCATTCGCCGGATGGTCTGTAACAAATGCTCGCATGGAGGAACCATGAAAAAGGCCCTCACGTACAGCTGGCTCCTAGTTGTGTTCATGCTCGCTCTCTCTGCCTGTGGTAGTGCCTCGGCTCCGAAGCCCACCACGGCTCCTGTGCCGGCAGCCACCGCGCAGCCCACCGTCGCCGCTACTGCCGTCGCTACGACGGCGGCTACGGAGGCCGCCACGGAGGCTGCCACCGCCGCTGTTACCGCCGCTGCCACGAGCGTTATTACGGGTACCGCCACCATCACGGGGACTGTCACCATCACGGGGACTGTCACCGCTACTCAGACCATCACCGGCACCGCCGTCGTCACCGGCACCGCCGTCGTCACCGGCACCGCTGCCCCCGCAGTGGACCTCTCGAAGGTGAAAATCGCGGTCGTGATGAAGGGGCCAGGCAGCGCTAACCCCTTCTGGGCGGCGGTTGAGGGTGGCGCGAACGACGCGGGCAAGGCTCTGGGTGTGACGGTGACCGTGCAGGCTCCGCCCACCGAGAGCGATACGCCGAGCCAGATCGCCATTATCGAGGACGACATCACCAAGGGCGTCAGCGCGATTGCCATCGCCCCGACCGACCCGGCTGCCCTGGAGCCAGTGCTCAAGAAGGCGATTGCCGCAGGCATCAAGGTGGTCTTCATCGACACCAAGGGCCAGAACGCGGGCGTTACCTTCATCGGCACCAATAACGAGGTTGGCGCCGCGCTGGCTGGCAAGTACATCTGCGATAACCTCAAGCCCGGCGATAAGGTCGCCATCCTCCAGGGCATTATCACCCAGAGTACCGGCAAGGCCCGCGCCGACGGATCCAAGGCCGCCCTCACCGCCTGCGGCATCAATGTCGTAGCCGAGGTGCCCGGTGACTGGCAACCCGCCTCGGGCCAGGCCAACATGGAGGACATCCTCACCAAGAACCCCGACCTCAAGGGTGTTTTCGCCAGCAATGACAACATGGCAATTGGGGCTACCCAGGCGATCAAGAACGCCAAGCTCACTGGCAAGATCCTGGTCGTGGGTTTTGACGCTAACCCCGACGCCGCCACCGCTATCCTGGCTGGCGAGATGAACGCTACCATCGCCCAGTCCCCCGCGAACATCGGCAAGTTCGGCGTCGAGAGCCTGATCAAGCTGATTAAGGGCGAGACGCTCGACCCGATCATCGACACCGGCACCGAGTTGGTCACGAAGGACAACGCGGCTAAGTACAAGTAGGTTTTCGTTGTTTTGATGGGGCCA
>CAIRFY010000020.1 GCA_903877945.1 uncultured Oscillochloris sp.
CGGATCAGGGAGTCAAGGTCTTTGAGGTTAATGTCGTGAGACATAGGGTACCTTTTGTCTTTCGCTACCCTGCAAGGGTATAATGCCGACAGAGATAAGGTTTCAGGTGCTGGGTTTTAGGTTTCAGGCGTAGCGCATCAGGATGCCTTGTGTATGCCGAAACTGTAAAGTATCCGAGAACCTTGTCTAAAGACAGACAGCATATAGCGATCTTATCCCGGTTGTGGAGGAGGAGTCAAGGCTTTAGCCGGCTGAAGCCTTGACTCCCCTTCACGGTTCCAAGAGGATTGCTATAGGTGCAGCCGATGAGTGACCAGTTCTTTGAATGGAACCCGATCAAGGCAGACGTCAACCGGCAGAAACACGGTGTCACATTTAACGAGGCCAAAACAGTATTTGACGATCCATTGGCGGTGATTTTTGATGATGAAGCCCACTCAGTGGATGAGCCAAGAGAAATTATCATTGGGCACTCGCTTCAGAATAATCTGCTGCTGGTCTGCTTTACCGACCGCGATGGTTGTATTCGTCTGATTAGTGCCCGCCGGGCCACCGCAAGGGAGCGATACGACTATGAATCAGGAACCTCACCAGTCTGAAGCGGAAGATTTTGCGCGTGAAGACATGCAGCCTGACTATCAATTTGATTATACAAAAGCAAAACCAAACCGCTTTGCCCCGAAACAGCCCGACGGTAGCCTCGTTGTCATCCTGGAGCCAGATATAGCCCAGGTTTTCTCAACGCCCGATGCGGTCAAGCGCGTACTGCGCGCCTTGATTGCCACGATGCCGCCCGTAGGGACACATTCCAGAAATACCCCTGAGTGAGTAGGGACACATTCCAGAAATACCCCTGAGTGAGTACGGAGTGTTTGGAGTCGTGAAGAGGAGTCACGGCTTCAGCCGGCTAAAGCCTTGACTCCTTGTACTCGTGGAAAGCTCCTTACGAACGTACTTGCTGCCGCCGGACGAGCCAGCGCCCAAACGAGGATGCGCTCTCAGTAGATTTCTTGCCCAGCAAGAGCCCGGCTACCCCAATATCTTCATCTAGCTCTGGCCAGTGCAGCCCGTAGCCAGCGCCAGCGATCTGGACATTGGCACGTTCATCTGCGGTCGCATAGGCTAGGCGCGGATACCAACCAATCGGCACGGCAATGGTGCGCCCATCGTCCAGATCAACACTGAGCGTGTCGTCTGTTAGCGTGACCGCAACCGCCTTCGGCGTTGCCTCAAGCGTCAAAGCAGAAGGAGTCCCAGGCATGGCGCAAAACCATTTCAGATTTCAGATTTTAGATTGCAGATTGCCAAGATACCGTTAGCGCGAATAACCACCGGGTCAACCTGGGAGCGTGGGCGTC
This sequence comes from uncultured Oscillochloris sp., assembly GCA_903877945.1. Lineage (GTDB taxonomy): Bacteria > Chloroflexota > Chloroflexia > Chloroflexales > Chloroflexaceae > Oscillochloris. The sequence continues at coordinate 1,359 of CAIRFY010000020.1, forward strand.
CCGCCCGCCGAGATTCTAGCGGGCGAGACGCCCGCGCTCCCAGCGCCAACCAACGTGATCCAGGATTTATTCGCGCTAAGACAGGTGTCAGGTGTCAGGTGTCAGGTTTACAGTTCGTAATGAGGGCTTCCAGCCTGCCGACGCGCATCTGGCCGCCTGGAAGGCGGCACTACGAACAGTAACCCTGAAACCTGGTACCTGAAACCTTGTCTTGGCTAAAAAGATCGCAATTCGCGTCGTAGGATGTCGCTGTATCGGCTATCGGCTATCGGTCTATCGGCTATTCCCTGAGCCGAGGGGCCACCACCACCCGAAAACCGTCGCAGGTCCAGTAGTTGCCGGGAAGATCCCCGTTCCGCGCCCCGCAGCGAACATTTGTTCCATTATCATTCCAACCTCCACCCCGCCAGGGTACGTCGCCCTCTTGTACTGTAAAGTCTTTTCGCAGCACTGCACTCTGGGCCGGGTAGGCTGCATATCCGCTTGCCATCAATTCCCAAGCGTTGCCAACCAGATCCATCGCTCCACAGGCCGCCGCTCCCGCAGGGCAGCAGCCCACCGGGGCCGGACGGGTTGCCCCATAGATGGCCCGATCTTGATTAAGTGCGGCTGCGCCCCACGGATAGGGCTGGCGCTGCATTTGCGCATCATAGGCTGCTGCCGCTTCCCACTCGGCCTCGCTGGGCAGGCGAACCACATGGCCTGACGGCAACTCGTCGCTCATCTGCGCGGTAAGCCAGGTACAGAAGGCAGTTGCCTCGTACCACGTGACGCCAATCACCGGCTGGTTGGGGCCGCTGTATTCCGGCACGCCCCATCCATTCGGGGTAGTGCGATTTCCCTTCCAACTCCAGCCCTGCTGTGTCCACCAGCGGTGGGCGTCCGGCCCATAGCCTGCCGTAACGAACGGTGCATACTGGGCAACCGTAACGGGGAAGCGGGCCAACCAGAAGGCGGGCAGGGTGACATTCGCACTGCGGTGCAATTTCCCCCATCCACGCAATTTCCCCCATCCACCAATGCGGTAGGTGCCTGGGCGAACATAGCAGAAGTAACCCGCTGGCTTGCCAAACTGCTCATTGCGCTGACCCAACTCACGCTGCCAATCTGCGATGGCTACGGGGGTGCGCGGATCGCCCACCGTACCGGCGAGTTCGCCCGCCCTCAACCGTTGGGGCAATGGTGCTGCTGGCGTCTCAGCCATCAGGGCCGCAAGAACAGCAGCATTACGCTTAGTGGGCGGTTGCTTCAGCATCGCTTCGATCTGGTCACGTGCTGCTTTGAAGGCTCCGGCTTTGATCTGCTGCTGTACCGCAGCAATCTGAACCCGCTGAACACGCTCGGCAGCTTCACGCTCACGCTGAACACGCTCGGCAGCTTCACGCTCACGCTGGGCACGTTCGGCAGCTTCACGCTCACGCTGGGCACGTTCTACCAGCGCACGATGCTGCTTTGCCGCATCTCGATAGGCCGAATTCAGCTTTAAGATAACCTCAAAACCCTGGCGGGCGGCAACCCAATCTTCTGCCGCTAACGCGGCCACCGCAGGCGCATAGTAGCTCAGGCAGAGCAGATCCCGCGCATCGGGGTAGAGCGGAGCCTGCGGATCGTCCAGTAACGGCTGCACAATGTGCCGCACATCATCCCAATGCTCCTCACCCGCATACGCAGTGGCCAAGCGAAGCAGGGCGGTACGTAGATCAACCTGTGCGGTCTGGGCAGCACTGAAGGCGGCAGCAATGTTCTGGTTAGCGCGAAGAACGGGGACAGCTTTCTTTCCGGGGTTTTCAAATACGCCAACAATGTGGGCCAACCCGGCCCGCTCCAGCAACGTGCGGGCGGCGGTTTCCGTCTGGTCAATGGCAGCGACGAGTGCGGCAGCACGGTGCTGTTCGGCTCCCGCCACGGCCATCTCGTGGAGGTGCGCCGCCTGGGCCAGTTCGTAGGCGTGCAGCGCCTCGGCAATGATGGGGCGCAGGTCGGTGGGTAGCGATGCTGAGGATATCATAGCGTTGCGTATTTTTAGCTACAGCGGGAGGAAGATGGTTTGGTTGAGTACATCTGATGGTTCAGCCAGGGTGGCGATGAGTTCAAGGTCGTGAACACATTGACCAATTGTTACCCGGAGTTGGTGTGCGTAGACGACGCCCCCGAAGGCTCGCCCCTGGGTTTGTCGTTGGGTGGCCTCGACCAGCAGATCGTCATCCTGGGTGAACAGCACCCGGCCAAGCTGCGAGGCCCGATCAAGGAGATCAGGATCTTCCAACTGGTCTGCGTTGTCTTCATACGCGGTGAGGACATCGATCCCACGCAAGCGCAGCCCATTCGTAATGGCACGCGGGACGTGCTGATCCATATAAAAAGGGAGCGCCATTACTGCCCTCGCTGGGCTTGTATGCGTGCGTGCAGGGGCGTGAGCGGCGTCTTCTGGCGAAGTGCCGCCACCTTTTCGTCGCGCTGCGTACGATCCGCATCCAGTGCTTCTTTGTGATCCCAGTAGTAGGCAAGGGCTGAATAGATCTGCCCAAGGGAGAGATAGGGGTGTTGGAAATGGAGTTCTTCCGCGCTCCAGCCGTATGCCTGCGTCTCCAGGACTAACTCAATCACCTTCATCGTGGTACCGGCGATCAGCGGAATCTGCTGATCCGTGACAACAATATGCTCATAGCGCGTTTCGGTGATTGTCATGGTATTTCCCTCATACGACACATTCATCGTCGCGGATGGCAGTATAACATTCGCTCCGCCATGCCACAGGTTATGTGTCTTGAACACGACTTCGCAGCAACGTCAGCAGATCGTCCAGCGCCTGCGCGCTCGGCAGCGGGTAGGGCTTGAATTTCTCGATGACTCCTACCGCCTCGGCTTCATCACGGAAGAGGGCACGTTGATCGGCCATGCGCCCGGCTGCTGGGCTACCGATAAGGGTGTTGCTCTCGTTTTCTGGCAAGCGTAGGGCCACCCGCCGGTCGAAGGGCGCAAGCGCACTGCGCCCCAAGGCGCGTTCCAGGTTCGCGGTGCCGTCTACCCAGAGAATCGTGTGGATACCAACGTCCGATCCTTCCTCAGCCAGTTTGATCATGTGCTTGCTCGCCTCCGCAGGCCGGAACGAGTCGCCGCTGCGTAACGCCCGCCAACGCTGGATGCCAGCGATGATCAGGTAGCAGTCTGGCCCCCCGGTGTCACTCGCCCCCTGGCGCTGCGCCAGTTCCTCGATAAGCCGGACGAGCGCCTCGGCGCTCTGGCGCTCACTAAGGAATTCGACCGGATGCGGCAGACCCTCAGCCACGCGCCGAAGTGCTACAGAGTCCGGCATGTCGGGGCGGGCTAGGTCAATGATCACGAAGCGAACATCTGTTGGGCTACGTTGAACGGCCACACTGAGTAGCACGGCGACCAGCAACCCGTAGCCTTCGGCGTCACTGCCGCCCGCGATTAGCAGGTTGGCACCTGCGTAGCGCAGCGCGATCCGCAGCCCCATCTGGTTGTAGATGTGATTGTTATAGAGGCCGGTTATCTGCAACGATTGTGAGCAAAGCAGCACATGGATGCCGAAGCGGCTTTGCCCACGAGCGCCAGCCAGTGGTTCATCTGCGCGACCGGAGGCATAGGATCGGCGTGGATAACCTTGTTCGCAAGTAGCGGATCGTTCCAGGTAAGCTGGTCAGGATTCGCTAGATGCACAATCGTACCCAAACTGGTTAGCGTATCCAGCGCAAAATTCCGTGGTGGTGCAATTGATGCGTTGATGCTGGCGACGATGTAGACACCCACACGCGGGCCGTTGCGGGCGATGGTCAGCAACCGTCCTGCGCTGCGTTCATCGAGACCAGAAGGCAGATCGGCTAGAGCCAGGATGCGGTAGGGGATCGTCAGCGCATCCGGGCTGGCGTTATAGGCTTCAATTGTCGGATAGAGGTTGGCGAGGCGCGTCTGGCTGAGGCTGGCGATCTGATCCTCCAGTTCACGCAACTGTTGCTCCAGCGCCTCCGGGCGGATGATCACGTCGGGGCCACGCAGCATCGGCGGCAGATGCAGAAACGCGGAGAGTGCGCTGCCTGCGGTGACTGGATCGACCAGAGTTAGGCGCAGCATACCGGGTGGAAAACTGACCAACAAGCGCAGCAGAGTCAACGAGAGCATGTGGCGCAGCGGGGCCGGATCTTCGCCCAGGAAAAAGAGGTGGCCGTGACCAATAAGGGGTGCCAGGGCCGGGAGGTCGAGTTGGTTGGCACTGGGAGCGCGGGCGTCCCCCCCGC
>CAIRFY010000021.1 GCA_903877945.1 uncultured Oscillochloris sp.
CAGCCCTCACCCCCCAGCCCCCTCTCCCCGTGAGGGAGAGGGGCTGGGGGTGAGGGCTGCCCGGCGACAAACTGTAAAGTATCCGCGAACCTTGTCTATTGCGCTCATTCAGTGCGCTTCGTTACCTCTACCTGCCAGTGCAGCATCACCATGCCTATAATTCCAATCGCCACCAGCATAAGGAAGACTGGGCCATAGCCGAGGATGGCGGCAAGCCAACCGGCCAGCAGCGGGCCAAGGGCGGCTACCGGTGCCAGGGCGGTGTTTGCTACGCCGATATAGGTCGGGCGCTCAGCGGGCGAACTGAAGGCGAAGATCAGCGTGAACCCAGAGAGTTGGTAGCCAGCTTGGGATGCACCTACCAGGATGAAGATCGGCACGAACCAGATCAACTGCGGGGCCAGGACAGCCATGACCAGGGCGGCTAGACCCATCGCGGTCGAGATCTCCAGCACCTGCTTGTGGCCCCAGCGGTCGGCCAGGGCGCCGAGCCCAATGTTGGCCAGGGCCTGGGCACCCAGGAGTGCGGCGGTGAAGACGCCTACCTCGGAGGCGGGCGGGTGGAATCGCTCAAGGGCGGTTGCCGTAAGGAAGGCGTGGCCAGTCAGCCCCAGAGCAATCGCCGCACGGCAGATCAAGTAGATCCTGAACATCTTGTCGCGGCGCAGCAGTGGGCCAATCCCACGCAGAAAGGTGACGAACGGCTGACGCGGGATCGTCTCCTGCGGCGGCTCGACGCTGAGTCCAAGGAAGACGTAGGAGACAACCATCGCCGCGAAGCAGAGCAGCGACAGCACACCCACGCTCTGCGGGAAGGGCATTACCGCCAGAATACTCCCGGCCACCGCCGCGCTACCTAAACCAAGGATACCGCCCAGGCCGTTCTGTAGCCCAAAGAAGGTGCCCCAGAATCGCTTTGGGATCAGCCGGGCGATGAAATCCTGCCAGGCAATCGAGGTGAGCCCGGAGCTGATCGTGTAGATCGTGTACAGCCCAAAGAAGGCCGTGAGCAGCGTGGCCGACGGCAGGTTTGGCATGGTCAGGAAGAGTACCCCGATGAACAGAAAGGGCAGCCGCTCGCCCGTGGTCGCGACCATAATCCAGGGTTTGCGCCGGGGCATTGCTGCCACGATGGGGGCCATAAACAGGCCAGGCAGCAGCCAGCCCGCGTAATACAGGGCCGGAATAAGCCCCTGGAGCCAGCGTGCGTCCGAGAGGCGCGCGACGACTAGGGGTATGATCGTGAAGCGCGAGACCATGCTGATGCCGAAAATAAAGGCACAGCCATCGAGTACATTCACCCAAAAATTGCGCCGAGCGTGGCGCGTGAGGATCGTCATAGACTCTGCATGCATATGAGGTTGACCCGTACATGGGATGCCATGTATCCCATAAGGAGAGGTAGAGGCGCATCATACCCCTACCTCATAAAATCCGCTGGTCGCTATCATACCACCACCCCGCGCACCCGCAGGGGCGAAGCATCCCGCGCTAGAACGGCTCAGGCGGCGGCAGGCGCAGAAAGAGTGCGTCCGCCCACACGACCGCCGTCTGCCATGCGATAAAGGCGTACATTGCCACCACCACCGTGCGAGCTACCAGGCCCCGCCGCCAGAGCGCGTCGAAGGCAAACGCCGAAGCCACACAGACCGCCCAGCCAGCGAAGGTCAGCCAGCGAGTGGTGATCGACGAGTGCGTGATCAGCGGAAGCAGCCCCTGGCCCAGAGCGACCACAAAGGTCAGCCAGATCAGTGGCGGCAGGATAGTGTGGCAATAGCGCGGGTTTCGGCTGATGATTACGGCCCCGGCTAGTGCCAGAATCACCGGAAACATTCCGTAGTGTACCGTCAGTCCCTCGTTCCAGATCACGCTAAGCATCACGCTGCCTGGTACAGGTGGCCTTCCCGTCACACCATTCAATCCAACTCTCGCGACCCCGCCGATCTGCGTCATCACCAGATCCCAGAACGCGGTGTAGTAGAAGAGGCTGACAAAGACGACCGCGATGGTCGCAGTGCCAAGGATCTGTAGCGTCCCGCGTCGTTCCTCCGCATTGCGGGCGTGCCACCAGAGCCGTGGGATGATCAGCATCCCCACACAGGCCGTGTTAATAAACGATCCAATATGGCCAAGAAAAACGAGAGTGAATAGTACTGTAATGCTTCCCCAGATCGCCCAGTTCCGATAGGTCGGCCAGCACAGTACCAGGAGACACAGCAGCAATGTCGAGTAGAACTGCGTACTCACTTGGGTCTGGAACGAGTACCACGTGTTCATGTGGCCGACCGCAACCAGGGCGCAGGTCAGCGCGGCGAAGAAGCCGAGACGTGCATTTTGAGCCAGCCGAGCCACGGTTATGTAAATCAGCAGCACACCGGCGCACTCGAAGAGCGCGGCGCTCAGCTCGAAGAGGGCACCAAGCGGCACACCGGTGAGTGCAAGCGGGGCCAGTATGATATAGGGCGCGTTGGGAAACGGGAAGGGTAGCCCGCGATGCTGCGCCCGGATATAGACATTGCCGAAGACGGTGTAGGTAAATCGATTGATATGGAGCTGTATATCACCGGGCATCGATTCCGGGTAGAGCTGCCCCGCATACTTCAGATAAAAGCTGAGGCTAAGCACGAGGACGAGCCAGGGCACCAGCCGGGGCGGGGCCGGGATGGCGAAGCTGCGCAGGATGCGCGGCGTCAGCCATGCGACGATCAGGGCGGCGACCAGGGTGATCAGGCCAGACTCGACGGCCCAGCGCCCACCGAAGGCCAGGCGCGGAGCCTCGAAAAGAGCAGCCAGGGGAAGCACCAGGGCCGGGCCGATCATTACTGCCGTCGCAGGCCACGGGCCAAGCTTGCAGGCACGCACCGCCAGCCAGAGTAGCCCCAGGCCCAGCGGCCATCCCAGTAGTTGGAGGTCAGGCCGTATCGGGGCAGCGCCAAGACTGGAGATCCTTACGTCCCTGCCGATAGCGACACCGAGCGGGCTACGCGGGTCGCCAGGGTTATTCCAGGGTTCAGTGCGCAGACTCAGATGCAACACCCCGTCGCGAAGGGCATGTGACGGTACATACAGCCTATAGCGTGCGGGCGTAGGCCGCAGGGGAATCACAATAGGGCCAGCCCCACCATCAATTGTCATGGTTACGGGGGTGCTTTGGGGTTGCCAGATACCACGGTGCGAGACGACCGCGAGGTCGACGAGCAGCGGGCGCTGGCCGACACCCGGCACGATGATCCGGGCTGACGTGGGCGACCAGCGCCAGGTCGTATCCAGGGAAGTCGACTCGGGGGGGTAGAAGCCTCGCATAAAAGGCAGGTCACTTGCACCGCCCCACTCGACGCCCGCCTGAAAGCGATAGCGAAAAGGCTGCTGCGTCGCAAGCAACAGTAGCGCCGCACTCCCAAAGACGATCAGGAGCATGCGCCAGTCGGTCAGGGCGACGATCATGCGCGCAAGGCTGGTGATAACTGATGTACCGGCAGATCGCCGTCCATTGCTCAAACCCATAAGCGGTTACGCTAGTGCGTCTTTCTACATACATATCCGGGAGTGCGTATGATACCATGTGCGTGAGCCAAACACACAGCGATGTCAGATAGAGCCGGGGCAGTTGCAAACGAGGGCATTCATGCAGGTCAGGTGAGCAACTGTCGTGGGATGGGGCGGCATTCCTATGAAGCCCCCGTCTTTAAGTGAGGGAACTGCAGGGCTGATGCAAAGTCGTGTGATCGCCGGGCAGCCCTCACCCCCCAGCCCCCTCTCCCCGTGAGGGAGAGGGGCTGGGGGTGAGGGCCGGAGG
>CAIRFY010000022.1 GCA_903877945.1 uncultured Oscillochloris sp.
AGACTCTCATCAATGGCTTGGGACTGCTCGTAGAGGCGCATGGCCCCCGCCAGGTCGCCCCGCGTCACCAGCACATTCGCCATATTGTGCAGGGTGGCGCTCTTGCCTTGGATGTCGCCCAGGCTCTCCGTGATGGTGAGGGACTGCTCGTAGAGGCGCATGGCCCCCGCCAGGTCGCCCCGCGTCTCCAGCACCCCCGCCATCGCGTGCAGGATAACAGAGCGCTCTTTTTGCTCATCTAGCTCTTCAGCACGTGTTAGCGACTCCTGGTAGGTTTCCATGGCTTTCGTCAAGTCACCGCGCTGGATGGCCTGTTGTGCGGCCTCGACAAGATAGCGCTGGGTGAGCGTGCGATCCTCCGTCTTCTGTGCCATCTGTGCCGCGAGGTCAATGGCGTAGGTTGCTTCTACGACCCGCCCAAACTGACGCAGGATGATCGCCAGATCCCACGCATCCCAGCCGCGCCGCTCCTCTGGCCGATAGGGCAGCGCCGCGATCAGATCGGGCAGGTAGAACTGGGTTGATCGGGCGACCTCTGGGTCATAGCTGATGCCTTTGTCCCCATAGGCTCGGCTGATCCGCCCCGCTGCCCAGACGCCGTAGCGTTCGCGGGCCGCGCTGAGGTCGCTGGCCTCGGCCCGCGAGCGCACCACCTGGGCAATCACCGGCTGGAAGGCGTATGCCTGAGGCCAGTTGCGCTCGGCGTCGCGCTCGCCAACGCCCTGGAGCAGCGAGCGATCCTGGAGGTATTCCAGCCATTTGTGGGCCTGGTCGCTAAACCATTGCTTCTCATCTTCCAGCCCCCACACCACCGCAGCGTGCAGCGGGGTGATCACCGGGTTGGCCACGACGGAGATCTCGTAGAGCGTCTGGCGCAACTCGGCGCTCAGGGCGTCAATGGAGAGGCCGACGTTCACCTGCACGGATCGCTGGTGGAAGGGTACGCCAGACTGCTCAGCCTTTAGCAACTCAGCGTCGAGATTGACCAGGAACTCGGCCTCGGTCTGGTTGCCATTCCCCCAGCGTGCGGCGGCAAGCTGGATGGCCAGGGGGCTGCCGGCCACCGCATGGGATACTTGGCCCGGCAGGGCTTCGCGATGCTTCCGACGACCGGCCCGCTGGCGGAACAGGGCGATTGCGCTGACGTTGTCGAGGCCGGTGAGTTGCTCGCCCTGCGCCGCCTCCGGGTAGCAATACTCATCAGGCAGATCCACCTGGGCCTGGCGGGTGGTGAAGAGCAGGGCCACCCCGGCGCGAGCCAGGCGCGTCACCAGGCGCTGCACCGCGTCGGCCTCCGTCCGGCGAGCGACATCTTCTGGCTCAGACAGTCTCGCATCCTTGTCCTGATCACGACCCAGCGCGCCTAGCACCGTCTCATAGTTATCGAAGATCAGCAGGGCGCGCCGTCCCTGCACCGCCGCAATGATCGCCTCTTCCTGCGCATTGCTGGCCGCCGGGTCGTCGAAGGCCGGGTGCTGCAGCCCCATACGGCGGGCCAAATCGGCACGCAGCCCAGCCGCGTTCAGGCTGACCTGCTCACCACTCAGGGCCAGGGTCAGGGCGATAATGCCATCGCGAAAGTGGAAGCGCAGCCGGGATGCCAGTTCATGCACCAAGGCGGTCTTCCCCATACCGCCGGGGCCACGGATGGTGACGATCTGGCGGTACTGGAAGACGAAGAGGCGCATGATCTCGGTCAGTTCGATGGTGCGGCCCAGTAGGTGGGCCGGAGCCTGGAGGCTGCTCGTCAGCGGGGCCGGTGGCTCGATTGCGGGTGGCGGCGGACCGGCGTAACCCTGGCGCGGCAGACGGTAGCCGACGGCGCGGTAGAAAGCCGGAATGCCCCAGAGGGTGAGATCGCTGGTGAAGCTATTGTGCAAGCGGGTGCGCGCCCGCCAGAGCGCCTCTTCCATCGGTATACCGGCGATCAGTTGCTGGTAGAAGGTCTCGGCGAACAGAGCCGCCCCATCGTCGCGGATGCTGGCCTGAGTACCCAGCACCGCCGGGACACCGTTCTGCACCAGGGTGAGGGCGAGGTTCGCCGCTGGCTCGGCGCTATCGGCGGTACGGCAAGCGTTGAGGAAGGCGAAGTAGGTGCGCCCGCGCAGGTCAACCGCCAGGTCGCCCACAGGCTGGGGTTTCATCGTACCAGCACCATCGTCAAAACAGAGAATGGGCTGGCCGTCGCGCACGCTGCCGTGGCCGGTGTAGTGAAACAGGATCGGCTCAGGGCTGGCCAGATTGATCAGGGCGTCGCGGGCCGGGGCAATACGATGCCAGCGCAACGGGGGCGGCGGCTCCTGGGCGCGCAGGTTGTCGCGCAGGGTGTCGAGTTCACTGGCGACACGCAGGCGTTGCAGGGGTTCGTACCCTTTTAGATAACCCTTCTCGCGGATCTCCTGAAGCAGCGGGTCACTGGCCATCACCACCAAGCGCCAGGGCAAGGCCGAGTCAGGGGGAGGCGGGAGCATCCCCGGCGGCACAGGCACCTCGCGCAGCAGAAAATGTTCAAAGGCGACGAAGGTTGTCCCATTGTGCAGATACTCCCAGGGGATAGCAGCCAGTTCCGGGGCGCTCACCTGGAAGATCACGGCGCTCTCGGGATGCGGCGCACGGGGAAGCTGAATCAGGCGCTCCTGGAGGGCCGGGCCGCCGAGGGCAGCCAGCAAGCGCAGGCCATAGGTGTCAGGTGCAACATAGCGTGCGTCATGCAGTGGGTGTTCGACGAGCAGCGTGCGCGGATCAAAAGTGCCTACGACCTGCTCGCCCACACGCGCCTCAGCGCGGTCGTCGGCGATGGGCTGCAGCGTGATGGTCAGGGTCATATCGCCCCCGCTTGATGTGAAGACAAGGTGTCAGGTGTCAGGATACTACATTCTAGCATGAGACATGGTTCGCAGGTACATGACAGTTCAGGCATGGTTTCAGAGGGGCCGAGTTTACTTGACACTCTTGGCATACGTACCCCCCCTAGCCCCCCCGCACGCGGGGGGGGACAACGCATTGGTTCCCCCATGCGCATCAAGCTTAAAAAATGACAAATG
>CAIRFY010000023.1 GCA_903877945.1 uncultured Oscillochloris sp.
CACGAATTTTACATTTTACGCAGTAGAGCAAAAGTAACTCTGTCACCCTGAGCGAAGCGAAGGATCCCGACCGGGATTCTTTGCTTCGCTCAGAATGACAGGACGCTTCACAGCGTTACTTCTGCGGTATGACAAGGTTCGCGGATACTTTACAGTTTGTCGCCGGTCAGCCCTCACCCCCCAGCCCCCTCTCCCCGTGAGGGAGAGGGGCAGGGGGTGAGGGTCGCACAGAACGGTAAAGTAAATGTGCCAATCTTGAAACCATGACTATTGCCTAAAATCTGCCTAATGCTGGAGTACCTTGCTGAGAAACAGGCGCGTGCGGTCGTGGTGCGGGTTATCAAAAACCTGCTCCGGCGTACCCGTCTCGACGATTCGGCCCTGATCCATAAAGACCACCCGGTTGGCGGCGGCGCGGGCGAATCCCATCTCGTGAGAAACGATGACCATGGTCATGCCCTCGCGGGCAAGATCGAGCATGACATCGAGAACCTCTTTGATCATCTCAGGATCGAGGGCCGAGGTCGGCTCGTCAAAGAGCATCACCTTGGGCTGCATCGCCAGCGAGCGGGCAATCGCAACGCGCTGCTGCTGGCCGCCCGAGAGTTGCACGGGGTAGCTGTCGGCCTTCTCGGCAATGCCCACCTTGGCCAGCAGGTCGCGGGCGATCTGCTCGCTGGCCTGGGACGAGCGTTTGGACACAATCTGCTGGGCGAGTACGATGTTCTGGATCACGGTGAGGTGGGGGAACAGCTCAAAGCGCTGGAAGACCATGCCCACGTGTTCGCGGATGCGGTTCAGGTTTACGCTGTGGCGGTTTAGTACGACCCCATCGATCTCGACCGTGCCCACGTCAGGCACCTCAAGATAGTTGATGCAGCGCAGCAACGTTGATTTGCCCGAGCCGCTGGGGCCGACGATCATCAGCACCTCGCCGCGACGCACATCAAGGCTCACGTTATCGAGGGCCAGCGTGCGCCCGAAGCGCCGGGCGATACCCTTCATCGTAATAATGGGCGTGCCAATGTGGTGCGGGATGGGCTTAGCGTCGTCCACTGCTAGTCCTCCGCTCAAGGAGTCGGACGCCGAGCGAGAGCAGCAGCGTCAGCATGAGATACAAGATCGCGGCGGAGTTGAAGGCGCGGAAGTAGTCGAAGGTGCGTGAGCCCTCGATTCTCGCCAGTTGGGTCAGTTCACTGACGCCGATTGCCGAGAGCAGCGACGAGTCTTTGAGCATCGCGATAAAGTCATTGCCGAGGGGCGGCAGCACGCGGCGCAGAGCCTGGGGCAGGATAATGTAGCGCATCGTCTGTCCGGCGCTCATGCCCAGTGAGCGGGCGGCCTCGGCTTGGCCGCGCTCAATCGACTCGATCCCGGCGCGGTAGACCTCGGCCAGGTAGGCACCATAGCCCAGCGCCAGGGCGAGAATACCCGAGAGGGCCGGGTTGCGCTGCGCGCCGATCATCGGGGCAATGACGAACTGCGTGTAAAGGATGATCACCAGCATCGGCAGGCCGCGCATCACCTCGACGTAAAGCGTGGCAGCGTGATAGGCGACGAGATATGTGGAGACTCGCCCTAACCCGACGATCAGACCAATCACGAGGGCGGCCACGTAGGCGACGACCGTAATGAAGACGCTCAGTCCAACGCCGCCCAGGACGTAGCCGAGGGTTCTGGCGTAGTCCTCACTCCGTATCATGGCAAGCAGAACAAAGACGATCCCAAGGCCCAGGATGATCAGCCACCACGGTGCTTGTTGCAAAGATGTACGCCGCAGGGTGCGGCGTACGGTCTGGTCGATCTCGCTGCTACCCACCTCGCCCATTGCAGGCTCCTGCATAAGAGCGGGTAAGCCAGGGGGGGCCTGCCGACAGCCGACAAGGCCCCCCTGACAACCCGCTTTCCGTCACCCAACTACTTGATTTTATACTTCGCCTTGAGCTGGTCGATGACGCCGTCAGCCTTGAGCTTGACCAGAGCGGCGTTGATCGCGTTCAGCAGCTCCGTGTCGCCCTGCTGCACCGCGATCCCGTAGTTCTCGGTGGTAAACGACGCGCCGACCACCTGGAGCTTATCGACAGACATACTGGGGCTGCGAAATGTAGTTGCCGACGGTGGGGCTGTCCGCCACGACGGCGTCGATAGCGTTGTTGGCCAGGTCGGCGAATGCCAGGTCAATCGCCTGATAGCGCTTGAGGTTGGCATCAGGAACCTTGCCCTCCTTGAGCGCGGCGGTCTCGCCGGTGGTGCCGGTCTGCACACCGACGGCGGCGGCAGTCGCCAAGTCGGTGTAGCTCTTGATCGTCGTGTTGCTCTTCAGCGTCACCACGATCTGACCGACCTCGATGTAGGGAGCGGAGAAGGCGATGATCTTGGCTCGCTCCGCAGTGATCGTCGCAGATGACATTACCGCGTCGAACTGCTTCTTCTGGAGGGCCGCGAAGATCGTGTCGAAGGCCGCGTTCTGGAACTCGGGCTGAATGTTGATCAGCTTTGCAATCTCGTGCATCAGGTCAACATCAAAGCCGACGATCTGGTTCGTTGCGGCGTCAACCGACTCGAAGGGCGGGTAGGCCGCCTCGGTGCCGATCAGCACCTTGCGACCCTTGAGGTCGGCGATCAACGTCACGGTGCCCGTTGTCCCGGTGACAACGGCGGTTGGGGCGACGGCGGTGCCAGCCGCCTCCGTGGCGGCGGCGGTTGG
>CAIRFY010000024.1 GCA_903877945.1 uncultured Oscillochloris sp.
GCGGGGGGGAACCAACCAATGCATTGTCCCCCCCCGCTTGCGGGGGGGCTAGGGGGGGTGATTCAAACTACAACTGTAGTAATAGCTGATAGCTGATAGCTGATATAAGGAATAAAGCATGCGAATTGCAGTAACTGGCTCGCTCGCGTTCGACTACATTATGAACTTTCCGGGCTACTTCAAAGATCACCTGCTGATGGAGAAGCAGCACATACTCTCGGTCAGCTTTCTGGTCGACTCGATGAAGCGCCTGCGCGGTGGCGTGGCTGGGAATGTGGCGTATAATCTGGCCCTACTCGGTGAGCGCCCGCTGATGGTGGGCACGGTCGGCCAGGACTTTGGCGATTACCGGGCGTGGCTGGAACGCCACGGTATTGATACCAGCGGGTTGGTCGAGATTGCTAACGAGTTCACGGCTTCGTGTTTTATTAATACCGACCAAGCGAATAACCAGATTGTGGCCTTCTACCCCGGCGCGATGAGCCACGACCACAAGCTCTCGCTGGCAGAACTTGGCCTGACCAGCGAGGATCTGGTGCTAATCTCGCCGACCACGCCCGAGGCGATCCTGAGCTACGCCGTCGAGTGTCAGCAACTCGGAATTCCCTATATTTTCGATCCTGGCAAGCAGTCGCCACGGCTGTCGGCGGAACACATCCGCACGGGTCTGTCGGGGGCGCGGGTGTTTGTGGGCAACGACTATGAGTTTGGCATGATGGCGCGTATGTTGGAGATCAGTGAGGAAGAGCTGATCGCCAGCGTGCCGCTGACCGTAGTGACTCGCGGCGAGGCCGGTTCGCTGATCTACATTGACGGGAAACTGGCGGCGACCATCCCCACCGCGCCGGTGCGCGATGTGGTGGATCCCACCGGTGCGGGCGACGCTTATTTGGCCGGGCTGGCCCTGGGCATCGCTCGCGAGATGCCGATTGAGGTGACTGGGCGGCTCGCGGCCCTGGCTGCGGCCTACGCCATCGAAGAGCGCGGCTGCCAGGAACATGTCTATGGCCGTGACGCCTTCGCTGATCGCTACCGGGAGGCATTCGGCCAGGATCTGCCGGAGGGTGCCCTGGCGGCGGCGGCGGCGGCGGTGTAGGATTTTTGCCCCCTCCCTAGCCCTCCCCCGATAGAGGAGGGAGTCCAAACTCCCCTCTCCCCGTGAGGCAGAGGGGCAGGGGGTGAGGGTTGTTGGCTGACTAATGAGATATACCGCCACCTCCGCACGTGAAAGGGGCGGGAGATCGGGCGAACACATGGGTTCGCCCGGAAAGACGCCCACGCGGGGCGCCTCACGAGGAGATGTTAGGAATGACTGTAAATTACGACATTAAGGACCTGGGCCTGGCCGAGCAGGGCCGCAAGCGCATGGACTGGGCCGAGAAGGAAATGCCGGTACTGCGGCTGATCAAGGAGCGTTTTGAGAAGGAGCGCCCCCTGGCCGGCGTGCGCGTGAGCGCCTGTCTGCACGTGACCAGCGAGACCGGCAACCTCATGCGAACCCTGGTCTCCGCCGGTGCCGATGTGGTGCTGGTCGCCTCAAACCCACTGAGTACCCAGGACGATGTGGCTGCTGCTCTGGTGGCCTTTGAGGAGATTCCGGTCTACGCGATCAAGGGCGAGAGTAACGATCTCTACTACAAGCATATCAAGGCTGGCCTTGATCACAAGCCGCAGATCACGATGGACGACGGGGCCGACCTGGTCCACGGCGTACTCAAGGAATACCCCCATCTGATCGCCGATATGTACGGCTCGACCGAAGAGACCACCACCGGCGTCATCCGCCTGCGTGCGATGGCCGCCGATGGCGTGCTGACCTTCCCGGTGATCGCGGTGAACGACAGTGATACCAAGCACCTCTTCGACAACCGCTACGGCACCGGCCAGAGTACCCTGGACGGGATCATCCGCGCTACCAACATCCTGCTGGCCGGGAAGACCTTTGTGGTCGGTGGCTACGGCTACTGCTCACGCGGCATCGCCGAGCGCGCCCGTGGCCTGGGTGCCAATGTGATCGTCACCGAAGTTGACCCGGTGCGCGCCCTTGAGGCGACCATGGACGGCTACCGCGTGATGACGATGGTGCAGGCCGCCCCGCTGGGCGACTTCATCGTCACCGCCACCGGTAACAAGCACGTGATCGACGACCGCGCCTTCGCCACGATGAAGGACGGCTGCGTCGTCGCCAACAGCGGCCACTTCAACGTCGAGATCGACATCCCGACCCTGGAGGCCCTGAGCGTCGAGAAGCGCCAGCCCCGTGCCTTCGTGGATCAGTACTGGCTCAAGGACGGCCGCAAGATCAACCTGCTCGGCGAGGGCCGCCTGATCAACCTGGCCAGCGCCGAAGGCCACCCCAGCGCCGTGATGGACATGAGCTTCGCTAACCAGGCTCTCGCCTCCGAGTTCCTGGTACTCAACCACGGCAAGCTCAGCAACGGCGTCCATTCTCTGCCCAAGGATCTGGACGTGGAGATCGCCTCGCTCAAGCTCAAGGCCATGGGCATCGAGATCGATGTCCTGACCCCGGAGCAGGTCAAGTACCTGAACAGTTGGCAAGAAGGAACGTAGGTTGTAATGCAAAATGCAAAATGCAAAATGCAAAATGCAGAACGCAGAATGCAGAATGCAGAATGCAAAATGCAGAATGCAAAATGCAAAATGCAAAATGCAAAATGCAAAATGCAAAATGCAAAATGCAAAAGACCGCATTCGCATTTTGCACTCCACACCTATAGCAATCCTCTTGGAGCCGTAAAGGGGAATCCCAGCTTTAGCCGGCTGAAGCCGGGATTCCTCATTCCACATTTTGCATTTTGCATTTTGCATTTTGCATTGACAGAGGAGTACACGGGTAATGTCAACCACATTCACGAAGTCGCCGAAGTTTGTCTTTACCAGCGAGTCGGTGAGCGCGGGGCACCCGGATAAGCTGTGCGACCAGGTGAGCGACGCGATCCTGGATGCGTTCCTCGACCACGACCCGCGAGCGCGGGTGGCGGTGGAGACGGCCACCACCACCGGCCTGATCGTGGTTCTCGGTGAGGTAACGTACGCCAAGGGCTATATTCCGATTGAAGAGATCGTCCGCACGACGGTCAAAGATATCGGCTACACCGACGCCAGCTTTGGCTTTGACGCCGATACCTGCGGCGTGTTGGTGGCTATCCACGGCCAGTCGCCTGACATCGCCCAGGGTGTCGATAAGGCGCTTGAGGTACGCAGCGGCGGGATGACCGACGCCGAGGTTGACTCGGTGGGCGCTGGCGATCAGGGCATGATGTTCGGCTTCGCCTGCAACGAGACGCCCGAGCTGATGCCAGCCAGCATCGCTCTAGCCCACCGGCTGATCCGCCGGATCACCGAACTGCGCAAGAACGGCACGCTGGACTATCTGCGCCCGGACGCCAAGAGCCAGGTGACGGTGGAGTACGCCTACGGCAAGCCGGTGCGCGTGGACACGGCGCTGATCAGCACCCAGCACTCCCCCGACGTGAGCCAGGATCAGATCCGCGAGGATGTGATCGAGGACGTGATCCGGTCGAGCATCCCCGCCGAGTGGCTCGACGAGAAGACGAAGTACTTCGTCAACCCGACCGGGCGCTTCGTGGTGGGCGGCCCGATGGGCGACAGCGGCCTGACCGGGCGCAAGATCATTGTGGACACCTACGGCGGCGTGGCGCGCCACGGCGGCGGCGCGTTTTCGGGCAAGGACCCGAGCAAGGTGGATCGCTCGGCGGCCTACGCGGCGCGCTGGGTGGCCAAGAACGTGGTCGCCGCCGGTCTGGCCGACCGTTTCGAGCTTCAGCTAAGCTACGCCATCGGCGTGGCCCACCCGCTCTCGATCAGCGGCGAGACTTTCGGCACCGGCCAGGTTTCTGATGAGGCCATCGTCAAGGCGATCAACGAGGTGTTCGACCTGCGCCCCGGCGCGATCATCCGCGACCTGGGCCTGCGTCGGCCGATCTACCGCCAGACGGCGGCTGGCGGCCACTTCGGTCGCACCGACATCGACCTGCCCTGGGAGCAGACCAACAAGGTCGAGGATCTGCGCCGGGCGGCTGGGCTGTAGTAGGGACTGCGGCTCCGCCGCATGTTTTCACATCGCCTGTGGCGGCGTGGTGTACACCACGTCGCCACAGGCGATGTGATTCTACTCGCCAGTACGTCGTAGCCTTGATCGACTACCAGTAACAAACCTACTGCTGCAATCTTAGGAAAAAGACACTATGCGCTACGATGTCGTCGGCCTAGGGACGGCCTCATACGATCTGATCGGGGTAGCGGGCGAGGAGCCACAGTTAGGGCGAAAGCAAGCTCTCACGAAGTGGGTCGAGGCAGGCGGTGGCCCGGTGCCCACCGCACTGGTAGCCCTGGCCCGCCTCGGGGCGCGCACGTGTATGATCGGTGCCGTGGGCGATGACGCCTATGGCAGACGGATTATCGACGACCTTGCAGCCGAGGGCGTGGACACCGCCGGTATGCAGGTGCGCCCCGGCGGATCGCACATCGCCTTCGCCCTGGCCGAGCCCGGCAGCGACCGGCGATCTATCTGGTTTCGCACCGACCCGGCGGTTCTGGCGGCGGTGCAGATCGACCGTTCTATGATCACCGCCGGTCGCGCCCTACACCTTGACACCTACACGATAGACGCCGGACTCCAGGCGGCACGCTGGGCACGTGAGGCGGGAATCCCGGTGATGATCGACGCCGAGCGCGTGCGTGCGGGTACCCTCGACCTGTTGCCCCTCTGCACATGGCTCGTGGTTTCGGTAAACTTTGGTCGCACCGCCACCGGCGAGGACGACCCAGAGGCGGCGGTGCGGACGCTCTACGCCCGTTACGGCGTGATGACGGTGATCACTGCGGGCGAAGGCGGCAGTTGGTGCGCCGTAGATGGCGAGGTTTTCCACACCCCGGCATTCTCCGTCGCACCCCTCGACACCACCGGCTGCGGGGACGTTTTTCATGGCGGTTTGCTCTTCTCTCTTCTCCGGGGCGACCCGCCCCGTCCCGCGCTGCGCTTCGCCAGCGCCGTGGCCGCCCTCAAGACGCGGGCCTACGGCGGGCGGGCCGGAATCCCCACCCTGGCCGAGGTAGAGGCATTCATGCGGTAGGGGCGCGGGGGCAGTGCAATGCTACCTCCTCCCGCACCCCTGTGCGCCAATTAAAACGCCAACTTCTTCCGGCGCAGGGCAATGCTCTGGAGCAGACCAACCCCAGCGAGGACGGTGATCATAAAGCTGCCACCGGCCGACACAAACGGCAGAGGTAGGCCCGTCACCGGCAAGATGCTCAGGTTCATCCCTATGTTGATCATGACGTGGGAGAAAATGAGGCCGAAAACACCAACGGCTAGTAATCGGCCAAAGAGATCACGCGATTGATCAGCGATGCTCAGCGACTGCCAGAGCAACAACCCCTCGAACGTGATCAGCACCAGCCCACCCACAAAGCCCAACTCCTCGCCAACCACGGCGAAGATAAAGTCGGTGTGCTGGACGGGCACATAGTTTCCCTGGCTAAACAGGCCGTGAGTGAGCCCGGTACCAACCCAGCCCCCGGCGCTAATAGCACTCAGCGCCTGGATGACATTGTAACCAGCGTTAAAGTCCACCTTGCTTGGGTCGGTAAGCAGATAGTAGAAGGTGAGCAGGCGTACCCGCTGGAAAGGATCCAGCCCCCGATCCCAGGCCAGATAGACCATTGGCACCGTCAGGATTGCCAGCAGGGCGAACTGCTGCCAGCGCATCCCGGCACTCCACGCTATTCCCAGCCAGATCGTGCCGTAGACAATTGCCGAGCCGAGGTCGGGTTGGATCAGCACGAGCAGCAGCGGTACGCTCGTGATCAACAAGCCGCCGAACTGCACGATCCAGCTATCGCAACGGCCCTCATAGCGGCCCATGTACGACGCAAGGGCCAACACAAGCACCAGTTTGCCCACCTCAGAGGGCTGGAAAGTACGCTCACCGAAGGCAATCCAGCTCTGAGCGCCCTCGCTCACCCGCCCAATCACCAGTACGACCGCCAGCACCACCACCATGCCGATATAAATCGGTCGGGCCAGGCTGGAGAGCAGTTGGTAATCGAAGATCGTCGCGGACAGCATCGTCACAATCCCAATGACGATATAGACGATCTGACGCGGGAAGATAGTGCTGAGCGGCGCACCGTTCACTGCCACAGCGGTGAGCGTGGCGCTATATAGCGCCAGCACCCCAATGATCAGCAGCACAACGATACAGACCAGCAGCGGCCAGTTATAGTCACGCCAGCGGCGTGTTTCCATAGACGCACCAACTCTAGGATTACCGCCCTAAAAACCCTCAAAGATACACAATGCCAGCAAAGCTGGCACCGTGTATCTTTGAGGGTTTTGGGGAGCTTTAATCTAGCCTTTGTAAAATACACACGGGCGTGCTATACTATGCATCATGATCACGAGCGGGATGTTCGATAACCACGATCATTCGGTTCGTGACCAATCGCTCCGGCTTGCCCGTGCCTAACTGTCCGTCTCGGTTGTGGC
This sequence comes from uncultured Oscillochloris sp., assembly GCA_903877945.1. Classification (GTDB taxonomy): domain Bacteria; phylum Chloroflexota; class Chloroflexia; order Chloroflexales; family Chloroflexaceae; genus Oscillochloris. The sequence goes on from CAIRFY010000024.1 coordinate 6,533, forward strand.
TACGTCGAGACGTAAAACCGGCCTGTGGACTGGTGGTAAGCCCATCCTCGGATGGCACGCTAGGATGAAGCAGGAATTTCCAGGTAATCACATGTGATCACCTAGTACTACAGTTGTAGTTTGAATTACCCCCCCTAGCCCCCCCGCAAGCGGGGGGGGACCATGCATTGGTTGGTTCCCCCCCGCGTGCGCATATCTTTACCCAGAAAGTTTATGCTGTCTCGATGGAGAGGGGGAAGAGGGAAGATA
>CAIRFY010000025.1 GCA_903877945.1 uncultured Oscillochloris sp.
TATCGGCTACCGGCTACCGGCTATCGGCTATCGGCTATCGGCTATCGGCTACCGGCTACCGGCTATCGGCTATCGGCTACCGGCTATCGGCTATCGGCTATCGGCTATCGGCTACCGGCTATCGGCTACCGGCTATCGGCTATCGGCTACCGGCTATCGGCTATCGGCTATCGGCTATCGGCTACCGGCTACCGGCTACCGGCTATCGGCTATCGGCTATCGGCTATCGGCTATGATCCAAACCACATGCGCGAGTTGCGGCGGCTCCCTCGATGGCGGCTATTACACGCTGATCGACCGGCCCGACCGCTACTGCCCCACCTGCATCGCTACCCGGCAGCGCTGCGCCACCTGCGGCGCGCCTCTCGGCGACCAGCACTGGCGTCTGCACGACGGGCGGCTCCAGTGCGCCGGCTGTCACGCGACCGCTGTGTATAACCCGGATGAGGCCACGCAGATCTACGCTGAGACGGTGTCGGCGGTGGTGAGCCAGTTCGGCATGGGCCTGAATGTCGGCGTCGCCTTTCGTCTGGTGGATGCGCCCACGATGGAGAGCGTCCGCCGACAAGGCGGCGACAGCCCGCCCGAAGGCCACAGCACCCTGGGGCTCTACCAGCGTGTCGGCCACCTGCGCACGATCTACATGCTCTATGGCATGCCCAAACTTGGCTTTCGTACCACCGTGGCCCACGAGTATGCCCACGCCTGGCAGGGCGAACGCTGCCCGCTCCTGCGCGACCACGTGCTGCGCGAGGGGTTCGCCGAGTGGGTGGCTTACCACCACCTGCGCTGGATCGGCTGCGGCTTGGCCGCCCAGCGCATGCTTAACGCGCCCCACCCCTACCGTCCCGCACTTGAACTCCTCCTCAGCCTTGAGCTGCGCCTCGGCGCATTAGGTGTGATCGAGCATATCAAACGCGCCGAGTAGGGACGTCGCAGTGAAGTTGTCGCCCCGCGATAACCTCACTGCGACGCCCCTGATGTAAAAAAATGAACCTCACCAATGACCAGTACCATGCCATCCACACCCCCGGCAACCTGGTGGTTTCTGCTGGTGCCGGCACTGGTGGTCTCTGCCGGTGCCGGCAGCGGCAAGACCCGCGTCCTCGTCGAGCGCTATAGCAATCCTCTTGGGGTTGTTGTGTGGAGTCAAGGCTTTAGCCGGATAAGGCCGCCTAAAGGCTCGACTCCTTTTCATAACCAGTTTAGGATTGCTATATGTGCGTCTGATCAGTAGGGGCGAAGCATCTGGATTGGCGTTCCGTGACAATCCAGATGATTTGCCCCTATCGCCCGACGCTGTCTTGGCGATTACTTTTACCGAAAAGGCCGCCCGCGAGATGCGCGAGCGCGTCCGCGATACCGTTGAGGAGCGTGCCCATCAGGCTCGCAGTGGCATCTGGGAGGAACTGCGTGCCGCCGTCGAATCGGCCCGTATCGGCACTATCCACAGCTTCTGCGCCGAGCTGCTGCGCGCCCACCCCGGAGAGACCGGCCTTGACTCGCGCTTCCGCATTCTCGATGAGGTTGAGTCCGGAATTATGCTCGCTGACAGTGTGGACGAGGCGCTGCGCGAGTTTGCCGATCGCAGATCGCAGATTGTGGCGAACGACGCCCAATCTGCAATCTATAATCTGCAATCGGCAATCCTCGACGAGTTTGGCCCGCCCGAGCTACGTGCCACCCTGGCCGAGTTGCTGCGCGGCGGCGGCGAGGTGCGCGCCGCCCTGGAGTCGCTGCCCGCCGATGGTGACTCGCTCCTGGCTCGCTGAGCTTGAGCAGCGCACCGCCGATGTCGCCATCGCTCTGCGCGATCTCTACGCCCTGGCCCGCACGCGCTACGCCGCCACCAAAGCGCGGGCTGACGCCCTCGACTTCGACGACCTGGAGACGATGGCCCGCGACCTGCTGGAGCGTCACCCCCTGGTGCGCCGAGCTACGGGCGATTATGGTAGACGAGTTTCAGGACACCAACGAGACTCAGCGCACGATCATCTACGCCTTGGCCGGTCTGGAGCCACCCGCTGCCGATGGTCTGCCCGCTGAACTGTTTGTGGTCGGCGAGGGCAAGCAGTCGATCTACCGCTTTCGTGGTGCCGACGTGAGCGTCTTCCAGCAGGTCGAGCGCGACATTGTGGAGCGCTGGGGTGGCCAGCGTATCCGCCTCGACACCTCGTTTCGCTATTCTTGGGATGACGACAGCCCGGCCCCTGGCGATGATCCGCCCCTGGCGGTGTTCCGCAGTTCCCCAACCTGATCACAGGGACGCCGAGATTCTTTGTTAGACAAGGTTTCTGGTGCCAGGTTTCAGGTTTACAGTGCGTAGCGCGGGCTTCCAGCCTGCGGTGGTGTTCCTGACCGCATGGAAGGCGGCGCTACGTTCACGGCACACTGTAAAGCTGTTCTGAACCATGTCTAAGGCATGTTTCAATCTAGCTTGACAGTTCAGCGACGAGGCGAGGACGCGAGGACTTGATACGAGCGCCTCATCGCTTCGTCGCGTCATCGCAGGACTGTCAAGCTGAATATGCTCATTTTGAACCATGCCTAA
>CAIRFY010000026.1 GCA_903877945.1 uncultured Oscillochloris sp.
GGGTAGCCCTTCTGCGTGACGATGATTGGCTGGCCGGTGGTGGTGGTTCGCTTGATCAGAGCCGCCAGCGACGACGCTGCCTTGGAGATGGGAATGACACCGCGCAGGAGATCCACGTTCAGGTTTATGGGGGTCGGCATCGCGCACATCCTTTCGTTGTGTACCGCATCGTGCGGCGCAATCGTGCGTACAGCATAGCATGGATATGCGATGGTTACGACAGAGAGAACGAGAAGACCTTGTGATACGAAGGCATGTTCCGTGCATGTCACAGGAGTACAGAGGAGTGCCTGTTCACATGCGCTAAAATGGCGATCTCCGCATCGCTCCAGATGCCGATTGCTGTGCTATACTCATCTCAGCATGTACAAAACCCACTCGTCTGCCGCCAAGCACTGAGTGGGTTCTGTGGAACAAGCGTATTCGTTTATGCTGCGCCGCTAGTGTAGCACCCCCGTGCGCTGCGTGCAAGGGTGCCGCCAGCAACATGGTGCCAGCGCGGGCTTCTTCGCATGACACAGCTTTCGCTCCAGCCTGACGACATTTTTACCAGCCCGCAGATTCATGAGCCTGTCCGTGTCGTCCAGGTTATCCCCCAGGGTGCCCGCTGGCGGATTAAGGCAGTGGGCGTCGAGAGCAATCAGTTCTACGACCGCGTCTTTACCCCCGATGAGATTACGGTACGTCGTGTGACCTTCAATGCCGACGGCGAGCGCTTCCGCCTCGCGGTGCTGGCGGAGCGTATCCACGCCGCTGCCCAGTTTGACCCCCAGTTCGCCATTGGCCTCGCGCAGATTGATCCGCTGCCCCATCAGCTTGATGCCGTCTACAATTACTTGCTGCGCTCCCCGCGTATCCGTTTCCTTCTGGCCGATGACCCTGGTGCCGGCAAGACGATCATGGCCGGGCTGTTGCTCAAGGAGTTGGAGTGTCGCGGCGCGGTCGAGCGTGTGCTGGTAGTTGCGCCCGCAAACCTGACCATGCAGTGGCAGGACGAGATGCGCGACCGCTTCAGCACAGACTTCACCGTCATCCGTCGTGAGCAACTCCAGGCGAACCCCGGCGCGGACATCTGGCGTCAGCACCCACGGGCGATCATGTCGGTGGACTTTGCCAAACGTGAGGATGTGCGGGCCACCTTTGAGGGTGCCACATGGGATCTCGTCATCGTTGATGAGGCCCATAAGATGGCGGCCTACCAATACGGCGATAAGGTCGAGAAGACTCAGGCGTACCAGCTTGGTGAGGCGTTGAGTGAGCGCACGGATCATCTTTTGTTGATGACCGCTACGCCGCACCGGGGCAATCCCGATAACTTCCGGCTCCTCCTGGCTTTGCTCGATAAGGATCTCTTTCAGCGCAATCTCGATTTAGGGAATATCCTGCGTCAATCGGAGCTGCCGATCTTCTTGCGCCGACTCAAGGAGCGCATGGTGCGCTTCGATAATACGCCGATCTTCCCGCCGCGCAGTGTGGATACGCTCGCCTATGATCTGGATGGTATCGAAAAAGACCTCTACGATGCGGTCACGGACTATGTCAGCAAGCGCTTCCAGCGGGCTGAGCAACTCACCGACGACCGCGCCCGCCGCAATGTCGGCCTGGCGCTGATGGTTCTCCAGCGTCGCCTGGCCTCTAGTCTGCGTGCCATTCGTAAATCCCTTGCTCGTCGTGAGGCCCGTCTCGCTGAGAAACTCCAGGTGATTCGCTCTGGTGCGATTGTTCCTGCTGCCCCACCCCCGGTTCTCCTCGATGACGATTCTGAGGATGATGAGGAGCGGTGGCAGCAGGAGGATCTCGCTCTCGGCGTGACCCCGGCCCAAACGGTTCACGAGATCGAACTGGAGATTCAGGAAGTTCACTATCTTCACGACCTGGCGCAGATGGCGGAGGATGAGGCCGAGCGTACCGATTGTGAGCGCAAGCTGGCGGAGTTGCGCCGGGTGCTGCGCGGCCCCCTGGTCGAAGGGAAGAATCTCTGGGAGTCGGGTGAGAAGCTGTTGGTTTTCACCGAGAACCGCGACACGCTCGATTACTTGGTCGAGAAGTTTGTCGGCTGGGGTTTTACGGTGGCTCAGATCTACGGCGGGATGAAGCAGGAGGAGCGCCGTGCGGCTCAGGCATTCTTCAAAAAAGCCGACGGTGCCCAAATCTTGGTGGCGACCGAGGCGGCGGGCGAAGGCATTAACCTCCAGTTCTGCCGTCTGATGGTGAATTACGACATCCCCTGGAATCCGAACCGGCTGGAGCAGCGCATGGGCCGTATCCATCGCTACGGCCAGGAACACAGTGTCCAGATCTTCAACTTGGTGGCCGATAACACCCGTGAGGGAGACGTGCTGGTCGCTGTTCTGGAGAAGCTGGGCCAGATGCGCGAGGATCTGGGCAAGGAGAATGTCTACGACATTATTGGTGACTTGCTCTCGGCAGCGGAGTTGGCCGATCTGGTGCAGCGTGCAATCAAGGAGCGCCAGTCGCTCGATGAGATCCGTGCGGTGGTTGCCACCACCGTGGACGCGAATGAGCAGCGCCGCACGATGCAGGCGGCTCTGGTTGATGCACTTGCCTCCGATATGATGTCCCCGGATGCGCTGGAGCAGATCCGCGAGCAGGTGCAGATCTCCAAAGAGCAGCGCCTTGTGCCGGAGTATGTTGAGCGCTTTGTCGTGACCGCGTTTCGCGCCCTCATCGCCGACAACAAGCTACGGGCCGTCATCCGGCCCCGCACCAGTGAACCCGGCGTCTGGAGCATCGACTCCGTGCCGCACTTTATCCGGCTTGTCGCACCGAACGGCTATACGATCAAGCCGTCCTACCCACAGGTTGTTTTCACCAAGGGTCTCACCGCGCAGTATGAGCGGGCCGAGTGTGTGGCACCGGGCCACCCGCTCTTTGATGCGCTTCTGACATTGGTGCGTGGCCAGTATCGCTCATTGCTCACCGATGGTGCCCAGTTTGCCGCCGCGCCGAATGACCAGGGCCTGTTCTGGTTGCTGGAGGCGGCGGCGAAGGATGGCACCGGCACGGTGGCCGGACAGAAGTTGGTAGGCGTGTATCAACGCGCCGATGGCACCCTGGAAGCCCGCGATCCGCTGTCGCTGCTCGATTACGAGGCTCTCCCTGGTCCGGTTGCGGGTCAGTCGCCCGCCGCGCTTCCCGCTGTCTTGGTGCCTTTGGTCGCTGACCCGCCGACAGTGACGACCTGGGCCGAGACGAAGATCGTCGCGCCGTATGTGGCGCGGTTGCTCCAGCAGCGTGAGCACGAGGCCAACGTGCGCGAGGAGTATCTCCAGCGTTCGCTCGATGCGCTGATTGCCGACCAGACCGCAAAGATTCTGGCGTATGCGGCGAATGAGCAGGCCCGTAAGCGCGACGCGGGCCAGTATGACATCGGCCTCCGCACGCTGGAGCAGAATCGCGAGGAATACGAGGCGCGGCTCAAGCGGCGCTTGGAGGAGAGCGGGCGCATGCGTGCGGTCGGTGCCGATGCGCCGCAGATCGTCGGCGTGTGTGCGCTGGTGCCTGCGCCGAACGTGCTGGCCGAGGATGACGAGGGCGATAGCCCCGATGTGGAGGCGATTGCGGTTGCGTTGGCCAAGCAGTACGAGCGCAATCACGACCGTCAGCCGCAGAGCGTCGAAGCGGATGGCCTGGGCTTCGATCTGCGCTCACGGGGAGCAACGGAGATTCGCTACATCGAGGTCAAGGGGCGGCGCGGCAGCGGTGGTGTCTCGCTGACGGCCAACGAGTGGATCAAGGCGGCGCGTTTCGGCAGCGAGTATTGGCTCTATGTCGTCCACGAATGCGGTAGCCTCAACCCGCGTCTCACCATCATTCGTGACCCGGCTGCGTGCCTGACGGTGAGCGAACATGTAGCGACGGCGGCACGCTTTCGGGTGAA
>CAIRFY010000027.1 GCA_903877945.1 uncultured Oscillochloris sp.
GAACAATGCATTGGTTCCCCCCCGCGTGCGGGGTTCAAAGGGGGGGGGATCGGCGGGAGCCTTTCTGCGAAGATATTTACAACTGTAGTAATAGGCGCATGGTTCGATCCAGTTTCATGGTCTGCGGTGTTCGTCGTAGCAGTTTCAGCCGCGTGCGGAGTTGATCGGGGGGGCTGAAGCGCACACACGAACGGTCAGGCTAGACCTATTCAGAACCATGTCGAGGGCTAATAGCAATCCTCTTGGGGTTGTTGTGTGGAGTCAAGGCTTTAGCCGGATACGGTCGCCTAAAGGCTCGACTCCTTATTCATAACCAATTTAGGATTGCTATATGTGAAAAGTATTGTCCCTAAGCCCGTAACCTTGTCTTAGGCATGTTTCAATCCAGATTGACAATTCAGCGACGAAACGATGACGCGGTGAGGCGCTCCGTATCGCCTCATCGCCTCGGCGCATCATCGCAAGACTGTAAAGCTGAATGTGCCCATTTTGAAACATGCCTTATTGCCAGACAACCATCTGATGGAGTGAGATCCGTGACAGTTTATTCAAATCTACGCCAACGCTTGGCTCCTACCCTGGTCACACTCGCCGTTCTACTGTTCCTCACCGTTCTCATGGGCGGTTGTGGCGGCAGCGCATCCACAGGGGTTCCCCTGGTGGAGCCGGTCGTTACTAGCGAGCCACCCACAAGCGCATCCCAGACGCCCCGGGTGGCTCTCGTGATGAAAACCCTCACGAACCCCTTCTTCATCGAAATGGAGCGCGGGGCACGTCAGGCCGAGGCTGAGCTAAAGATCACCCTGATCGTTAAGACCGCTGCGCAGGAGACATCGATTGACCAGCAGATCGCCATCATCGAGCGGCTGATCGTCGATCACGTCGATGCTATCGTGGTTGCTCCCGGTGACTCGACAAGCCTGGTGCCGGTGTTGCGGCGAGCGCAGCAGGCCGGGATCACGATTGTCAATATCGACAACCGGCTTGATCCGACCCTCGTCCACGAGATGGGACTGATAAACACGCCCTTTATCAGCGTCGACAATGTCGATGGGGCCTACCAGGCTGCCAACTACCTCAGCAAAAAAATCATAACCTCGACCGAGGTACTCGTCATTGAGGGTATCCCCACCGCGCAGAACGCGATTGATCGCACGACAGGTGCCCTCAAAGCATTCGCCGAGAACCCCAAAATTACTGTTGTCGCCGTCGAGTCAGCGCACTGGAAGATCGACGAGGCATTTGATGTGACCAAGGCGCTCCTGAAGGCGCACCCGCGAGTTGGTGCGATCTTCTGTGCCAACGATATGATGGCCCTCGGCACCATCCAGTACCTGACAGAGGCCGGTCGCAAGGACATCCTCGTCGTCGGATACGACGCTCTCCCCGAGGCGCGTACAGCCGTCAAAGATGGACGCCTGCTCGTCACCGTTGACCAGCAGGCGGCACGCCAAGGCTACCTCGGGGTGAAGTACGCTGTCCAACTGCTTGCCGGAGAGAAACAGCCAGCCGAGACGATGGTACCCGTTTCCCTGGTGACAGCAGAAACCAAGCCGTAATCTGTATGAAGCTCTCCATCAGTCTGACCCAGAAATTCATCGTCTTTCTGCTGCTGGCGAGTGTTATCCCTGTGCTGATCGTCGGAATCTCGGCGTACCAGGTGTCGCGTGGCATCATACATGACGAGTCGAAGCGCTACGCGGCCGAGCTTGTGCAGCAGCAGCAAGAGTATCTAGAACTGAACCTTCAACAGATCGAAAGCCTGATCACCAATATCTCAAGCGTCGAGGCGATTATCCAGGCGCTCGCTCAAGAATCAACATCTGAGGATAGCTACACTCGCCTGTCCACACAGGCCCGTATCGGCTATATCCTTGATGGCTACTCCAACCTGAGCGGACTAGTTTCGCTGGATATTTTCACCCTCAGTGGTGGTCACTACCACGTTGGCGACACGCTCGACGTATCAGTTATCAGGACGGATGTGCGTGATCGCCTGCTGCTGCGCGCTCGCGCCCTGGGGCCAGCCGGTACCTGGGCGGGCATTGAGGATAACGTCAACAGGTCGTCGAGTACCCCTCAGGTCGTCACCGTTGCCCGTATGCTCTCCGTAACCAGCCGAGGCTCAACGCAGACCCGACCCGTCGCCGCGCTCCTGGTAAACTACGATATCGGGTACCTCTACACGCACTTCAATCGGATCGATCCCGGTGAGGGGGCGTCGCTAATCGTGACCGACTCTGATGGCCATATCGTCTATCACCCCGACAAGCAACTCATCGCGTCCACCTTGAACGACAGCATTCAGCACAAGCTGCAAGGCGCGTACGGCAATTTCATCACCACGATCAACGACCAGGAGATGCTGGTCAGCTACGCTCACCTGGACAAGTGGAACTGGTCAGTACTCACGCTCATCCCCTTAAGCACGCTCACCGCCCGGACGGCGACCATTGGGTCGGTGATGCTTTTGGCACTGCTGATAGCCTTCACGATTGTCGGGATCGCCACTGTGGTCACCTCCTACTCAATCGTGGCCCCCCTGCGCCACCTGACCCGGCGCTTCCAACTGTACCAGGCCGACGCGCCCGGCTGGCAAGTGCCGCTAGTGGTGCGTGGCCGGGATGAGATCGCCGAGCTTAGCCGCTGGTTCAACCTGTTTAGCGAAAGCCTGCTGGCCCGCCGACGAGTCGAGGAGCAACTGCGCCACCAAGCCACCCACGATGTGCTGACCGGGCTACCGAACCGCGCCTACTTCAGTGAACAGCTTGGATTGACCCTGGCCAGCGTACAGTCGGGTGGTGTCCCAAATTCCGCCGTACTCTTCCTCGACCTCGACCGCTTCAAGATCGTGAACGACAGCCTGGGCCACGCGGCGGGCGACTACGTGCTCACCGTTACGGCTCAGCGCCTGCAAGCCGCCGTGCGCTCGGTCGATACCCTGGCCCGCCTGGGAGGCGACGAGTTCGCGATTCTGCTCAAGGAACTCAAGAGCCAGAGCGAGGCGATCCTGATCGCAGATCGCATCAAGCAGGATCTGGGAGTGTCCTTCGACGTACTTGGGGTGGATGTGACTCTCCATGCCAGCATTGGTATCGCCATGATCGGCGGGATCTACACGAACGCCGAGGATCTGCTGCGCGAGGCCGACACCGCGATGTACCGGGCCAAGGCGGAGGGAGGTACGCGCTATGTGATCTTCGATGCCGCGATGCACCAGCAGAGCATTGAGTCCCTGCGCCTCGAATCGGATCTGCGCCACGCCATTAAGCGCCAGGAACTCCGGGCCTACTACCAGCCGATCATTAGCCTGACCAGCGGGATGATCAGCGGGTTTGAGGCGCTGGTTCGCTGGCAGAGTACGGAGCGCGGGTTTGTTGAGCCGGGCAGATTCATCCCCCTGGCCGAGGATACCGACTTGATCCAGATGATCGATATGTGGATGCTGCGCTCAGCGTGCCTTGATGTTCGTGGCTGGCGTCAGGCTGGATACCCCGACCTGACGGTTTCGGTCAACCTGTCGGCGCGCAACTTCCAGAATAGCCGACTGGTCGAGGAGATCAGTGCGATCCTCACCGAGACGGATGTGCCGCCGCAGGCGATACACCTGGAACTCACCGAGAGCGCGATCATGGCGGATCTGGAACATACCGTGCGCCTCCTGGAGCAACTGAGCGCCATGGGCATACACATCGCTATCGACGATTTCGGCACCAACTACTCGTCGCTGGCCTACCTGAAACGTCTGCCCGCCGACAGCGTCAAAATCGACCGCTCGTTTGTGTGTGATGTCATCGACAACGCTGATGCGGCGGCGATCACCAGCGCGATCATTGCAATCGGCCATATCCTTGGCCTGGTCGTGGTTGCGGAGGGCGTCGAGAATAACGACCAGCAGGCGTTCCTCTCCAAACACGCCTGCGATGAGGCTCAGGGCCATCTGTTCAGCCGCCCCGTACCGGTTGAGCAGGCCACGGCACTGCTCGGCACCCGCTGGATACACGAGGTCGATATGCGTACCCCGCAGTAGGGGTGGCTCGCGAGCCATCCCTCTACTGAGGATCTCCCGGCGCATCTCCTTACACTCGTGTGAGGGAAATATCCCACATTATCCCACACTATCCCACATGAATCCCGCATCTGGTTGGGATATTTGTGGGTTCGGGTGTCGCCAATTTGTTCGATTACGAGGCACGATGGTGTCAATGGTTTATCGAACTTTCGTTCTTCTTGGCGGGACTGGGGGGCAGGGGTATGCTATACTTGAGCAAGAATCCCCCAGAGACAGTAGAGCATACGTGACGTTGTCACCCTGAGCGAAGCGAAGGGTGACGGCCGGAATTCTTCGCTTCGCTCAGAATGACAGGACGCTTCGTAGCGTGACTTCTGCGGTATTGCCCTCAGAGACTAGGTATGGAGCCCGCCCTTATGAGCGACCGGATCATCTACCTGGATCACGCGGCGACCACACCGCTCGACCAGCGGGTGCTGGCGGCGATGCTGCCGTATCTGAGCGAGCAACCAGGGAACCCTTCGAGCATCCACCAACTCGGGCGGGCAGCCCTCCACGCCCTCGACGATGCCCGCGAGGTGGTGGCGCTCGTGCTGGGGTGTACGCGCAAGGAGATTGTCTTTACCGGTGGCGGCAGCGAGAGCGACAACCTTGCGATCAAAGGGGTGGCGCTGGCTCAGCGACAGCGGGGCAAGGGCAGCCATATTATCACCAGCGAGGTTGAACACCACGCGGTACTGAACGCGGTTGCGTATCTGGAGCAATGTGGCTTTACGGTGACGCTGCTGCCGGTGGATAGATCTGGGTTCGTGCGCCCGGACGATCTGCGGGCAGCCATCCGCCCGGATACGGCCCTGGTTTCGGTGATGTACGCGAACAACGAGGTGGGCACCGTCCAGCCAATCGCCGCGTTGGGGGCGATCTGCCACGAATACGGGGTGCCTCTGCACACCGACGCGGTGCAGGCGGCGGGGATGCTGCCGTTGGACGTGAACGCGCTCAACGTGGATCTGATGACTCTGACCGCCCACAAGTTCTATGGACCCAAGGGGGTTGGGTTGCTCTACGTTCGGCACGGCACGCCCCTGCTGCCACAGATCAATGGCGGTGGTCAGGAGCGTCGCCGCCGCGCCGGTACCGAGAATGTCGCAGGGATCGTGGGCCTGGCCACGGCGCTGACGCTGGCCGAGGAGCGCCGCCCGACCTACGTGGCTCGGCTGAGCGACCTGCGCGACCGGCTGATCGACGGGGTGCTGGAGTGCGTTCCCCAGAGCTGGCTGAACGGGGATCGCGAGCTGCGTCTGGCGAACAACGCCAACCTGGGCTTCGCCTGCGCCGAGGGCGAGAGCGTGTTGCTGCTACTTGATCAGCACGGCATCTGCGCCAGCAGCGGCAGCGCGTGTAGCAGCGGCTCGCTGGAACCCTCGCATGTGCTTACCGCGATGGGGCTGAGCGTCGATAACGCCACATGCTCGGTGCGCTTCTCCTTGGGCCAGGGCAGTCGCGCCGAGGATATCGACACGGTGATCGCCGCCCTCCCCGCGCTGATCGACCGTCTGCGTGAGGTCGCCCCCTGCCTGCCTGGATCCGTATGACGGCGCGGGTGTAGGGCGCTACCAGGAATGGTATAATATAGTTGCACAGATCAACCTGCGGCGCGTATCGTCGCGTAGAAATAGAGCATCATGGAGCTGAACGACCTACAGGCCCAGCGCAAGGTAAAGCTTGATCGCCTGCGCGAGTCCGGCCTGAACCCGTACCCCACGAACAGTGCGCGCACCCATCGCGTTGCCGCTGCCCTGGAGCAGTTTGATACCCTCGCCGAAGCCGAGGTTAGTCTGACCCTCGCCGGGCGGATCATCGGTGCCCGCCGGGTGATGGGTAAAATTGCCTTCGCCCATATTGAGGATGGTAGTAGCTCTATCCAGATCTGGATCAGCCGCGCCGAGATCGGCGATGTGTTATTTGATCGCTTCCGCGACGATATTGACACCTTCGACATTATTGAAGTCACGGGCGTGCTGCGCCGCACCCAGAAAGGGGAGCCTTCGATCTTCGCCCACACGATTAGCGTGCTGGCTAAGACGATCAACCCGCCGCCTGAGAAGTGGGCGGGCCTGAGCGATGTGGAGGAGCGCCACCGTCAGCGCTACCTGGATTTGATCGTCAACAGCGAGCGCCGCGCGATCTTCCGCGCTCGCGCCCTGGCGGTCAGCACGATGCGTCGCGTTCTTGACTCGCGTGGCTTTCTGGAGGTGGAGACGCCGATCCTTCAGCCGATCTATGGCGGGGCCGCTGCGCGGCCTTTCAGCACGCACCACAACCAGCTTGGCCAGAGCCTCTACCTGCGTATCGCCACCGAACTCTACCTGAAACGCCTGATCGTCGCCGGTTTCCCCGGCGTCTATGAGATCGGCAAGGACTTTCGCAACGAGGGTGTGGATCGCAGCCATAACCCAGAATTTACGATGATGGAGTGTTACCAGGCATTCGCCGACTATCGCGATATGATGCGTTTGGTCGAGGATGTGCTGCGCGAGATGGCGCTGGCCGTCACTGGCGGAACTCTGGTGCCCTTCCAGGGCCACGCGCTCGATTTTGGTTGCGACTGGGCGCGCATCCCGATGTCCGAGGCGATCATTGCGCGCACAGGCATCGATATTACGCAGGTGAATGATCTGGACGCCCTTCAGACAGCGATGAGTGCCGCTGACCTGAAGGTCGAGCGCAAGCTCACATGGGCCAAGCAGGTTGATGAGTTGTTTAGCGAGTACGTCCAGCCGCTGCTCATCCAGCCCACGTTTATTACCGACTACCCGGTGGAATTGTCGCCGCTGGCCAAGCGCAAGCCCGAGCAGCCCCGTTTCACCGAGCGGTTCGAGGCGTTTATTGTCGGGATGGAGATCGGCAATGCTTTTAGCGAACTGAACGATCCCTTCGACCAGGAGCAGCGATTCCTTGATCAGCTCAAGGATTTTGCTGCCGGTGACACCGACGCCCACCAGATGGACGCCGACTACATCAATGCCCTGATGTACGGGATGCCGCCTACTGGCGGACTCGGCCTGGGAATCGACCGTATTGTGATGGTGTTCACCGATCAGCCGAGCATCCGTGAAGTCATCCTTTTTCCGCATATGCGGCAGCGGGAGTAGTGGTGCGTGCCGTTTGTAAGGACAGTTCTGTGGGGAGGCGATGATGCGATGATGCGATGGCATCGCTTCCTCGCGCCTCATCGCCTCATCACCTCATTGCGTCGTCGCGTCGTCGCGTCGTCGCGTCGTCGCGTCATCGCCTCATCGCCTCATCGCCTCATCGCCTCATCGCGTCATCGCGTCATCGCCTCATCGCCTCATCGCGTCATCGCGTCATCGCCTCATCGCCTCATCGCCTCATCGCGTCGTCGCCTCATCGCCTCATCGTCTCATCGCGTCGTCGCCTCATCGCCTCATCGCCTCATCGCGTCGTCGCCTCATCGTAGGAGTGTCAAGCTGAAATGCCCGATTCTGAACCATGCTTAGAGGCCAGATCATGAGTACAGTCTTGATCAATGGGATCGGCAGTGCGCTCGGTGCCCAGGTGGCGCGTCAGTTGAGCGCGCACGATGGGGTTACGGTGCTCGGCCTGGCCCGTTGTGAGCCGTCCGCTCCCGTCGGGTGCGCCGAGTGGCTTGTCGCCCACCTCAGCGGGCTTCAGCTCATCGAATTGTTGCGGGCCGAACACGTTGATACGCTTATCCACCTTGATTTCGCCGGGGCCGACGCCCCCGCCGAGGGCCGCGAGGCCGCCGTCCAGCAGAACGTTCTTGGCACAATGGAGGTACTCGGAGCATGCATCGCCGCTGGTGTGTCGCACGTGGTGGTGCGTAGCCATGTCGGTATTTACGGGGCGAACCCGAAGAACCCGATTATGCTCAGTGAGTCGCGGCCCGCTGCCCGTGGTGGGCTGAGCGGCCTGCTGCGCGACCTCGCTGAGGTTGAGCATTTTCTGGCCGAGTTCACGGTCAGACATCCTGAGATCAGCGTCGCCATCCTGCGCTTCGCCCCGATTGTGGGCGGCTGGTCGCCGCTGCTCGAATACTTCGCTCAGCCTAGCCCACGCACGTTGATCGGGTTTGACCCGAGCATGCAACTGCTGCATATTGATGATGCAGCGAACGCAATTGTTCTCGCGGCGCTGTCGCCGTGCGCAGGTGCCTTTAACCTCGCAGCCGATGACGCCGTCTGCATCTCGCAGGCGATCCGCCTGTCTGGGCAGCAGCCCGTACCGACGATTGAGGCATTGATCGGGCTATCGGCCAGCATGGGCGACCGCACCAAGCTGCGTCCCTGGCCCTTCGATATTTCGTTCCTGCGCCATAGTTGTGTCGTCGATACGCGGCGGGCAAAGGACGTCCTGGGGTGGTCGCCAACTCACAGTGCGGTTGACTCGATCCATAGCGCACGGAAGAACGGCAGAGCTATCGACGATCCTGCCACGTCCGAGGCTGCTATGCGCGCATTTCTCAGCCGAAAGGGGTAAGCCGTGTCCGAGTCGATTGAGATTGAGGTCGGTGGCCAGTCCGCCGACCTCACCGCGCCGCCCGCCGAGGTCGCCGCCCCAAAGCCGCAGCGCACTTCCCGCGCAAAGCAGGCCGCCGAGCCGACCCTGGAGGTTGAGGCGACCGCGAAGCGTCGCGCCCGCAAGCCACGTGCCGCCGCCCGTGTGGAAGACGTGGACGTGCGTGTCGTCCAACCGCGTGCCGCTGCCCCCACCGAGGACGCGGATGTGCGTGCTGCGGGGAAAGCGGCCCCGAAGGTTCCCCCCGCCGCCGCATACTGGGACGTTCACCCCGGCGATAGTCTGCACGAGGTTGAGCTGGAGGTGCGTAACAATGCCAGTCAGCAGCAGGGCCAGGCTGCGGTGATGGGCAATGTCGCCGCCGGGCTGATCGCGCTGATCGGCGAGAATATGCGCCGTATGACTGAGGAGCAGGTGGGTAAGGTGCGCGAGTTGCTCAGCGGCACCGACCTGAGCGACTACCTTGACTCGAGCTTCTGGCAGGGCGTCGGCATGGTGCTCCAGTACCAGGTGCAGGAGCAGGTGGACTTTGTCAAGCGTCGGCTGCGCGGCGAGTACCATGTCGATCCCTATGGCATGGACTATGAGATGATCGAGGTGGTGCGGCCCTTTATGGCCTTCATGTACCGTACCTGGTGGCGAATAACATCCCACGGCCTGGAGCACGTCCCGGCCGAGGGCCGCGCCATGCTCGTCTCAAACCACAGCGGCGTCCTGCCCTGGGACGGAGCGATGATCACGACGGCGGTTTCTGCCGATCACCCGGTGCGACCCGACCGGGTGGTGCGCAGCCTGCACTTGCACTGGTTTAGCACTCTGCCCTTTGTGGCCCCGGCTCTCGCCGCCACCGGCCAGGTGCCGGGGTTGCCCGAGAACGCCGTGCGTCTGCTGGAGAACGACGAGTTGGTCTGCGTGTTCCCAGAGGGTCTCAAGGGCGTCGGCAAGCTCTACAAGGATCGCTACAAACTGGCCCGTTTCGGGCGTGGCGGGTTTGTGCAGGCTGCCCTGCGCGCCCGTGCGCCGATCATCCCGGTGGCGGTGGTGGGAGCCGAAGAGATCTACCCCATGCTCTACAACGCCGAGTCCTTCGCTAAGCTGATGGGCTTCCCCTATTTCCCGCTGACGCCCTTCTTCCCCTGGCTGGGCCTGCTCGGCACGATCCCGCTACCTACGCGCTGGAGTATTACGTTCTGTCCGCCGATCTCCACCGAGGAGTATGGTCCACGCGCTGCCGATGATCCGCTTACGGTACTCTCCCTGGCCGAGCGGGTACGCGATACGATCCAGGCGACGATTGACACCCGCTTGGCTGAGCGTACGTCGATTTTCTGATCATGCCGTCGTCGCCGTGTTTTGCACGAGCCCGCTGGGGGCTGAAGCCCCCGGCTAGGTCTACGAAGGCCGCTAAAGCGGCCTGCATGAGGCCGCTTTATAGCAATCCTAAACTGGTTATGAAAAGGAGTCAATCCTTTAGGCGGCCTTATCCGGCTAAAGCCTTGACTCCACTCAACAATCCCAAGAGGATTGCTATATTAGGCATGTTTCAATCTAGCTTGACAGTTCAGCGACGAGGCGAGGACGCGAGGACTTGATACGAGCGCCTCATCGCTTCGTCGCGTCATCGCAGGACTGTCAAGCTGAATATGCTCATTTTGAACCATGCCTTAGTGGTAGTAGTCGCGGATCTGGACGACCCAGATGAGGAGTCCGTGGGCGAGGGTGCTGCCGATGGCGAGGATGGCGACGGTTCTGCCGATGCGGCCTCGGCGGTAGACGGCGCTCAGGAATGGGCCGGCGCTCAGGCAGAGGGCTGGGTAGAGGAAGAGTAACCAGCGCACGCCTTGGTCGGCGACGAGCAGGAGCGCCTGGGTGATGAGGGCACCTAGCCAGAGGGCGCTCAGGCTGAAGCGCAACCCGCTCGCCTTGGGTTGCCCGCCGCGCTGTACCCAAAGTATCCCAAGGCCGCCGAGAACGAGGCCACCGAGCAGTGGCGGCAGCGCTCTGCCCCGCGAACGGGGCGGGGTGAGGCCAAAGATGCTTGATGCCGTCTCGCTCAGGATGGTCAGGGGCGCGAGTCCGCTCTTCGTGCCGCTGCCCGCGCCGCCTACCCGGTCAAGGATGCTGCTGAGGTAGATCGGTGCGCTGTAGTAGGTGAGCAGGGCCACGCCTAGGGCCAGGGCGGCGATGAGTGTGAGGCGACGGGGGGCGAGGGATGGGGTGTTTTGAACCAGCGCGATCAGCCAGGCCGCTGCGGTGAAAGCTCCGAGGGAGAGGGTGACGCCTGAGTGGGCTAGGAGTCCGGCGGCGAGGGCGGCGACTGCGGTGGTCATCGCGGTCTTGCCACTTGGCGCTTGGGTGCTGAGGGTGAGCAGGGCGATGAAGCTCATGGCGATGCTTTGCCCGCCGATGTTGGCGAGTTCGCCGATGGAGAATGACTCCAGGGTGGTGATGGGCAGCAGGTAGCAGGCGGCCCCTATGAGCGCCGCACGTCGCCCTAGCCCGGCACGGATGATCAGCAGGGCGATCAGTGGCAGCATGAGGCTGTCGAGGATGGCGGTGCCGACTTGCATCAGGGCTACCCGCGCACTGTTGGGCAGCAGCAACTGGCCGGGCAGTAGCAGGATGTAGAAGCCGGTGGGGTAGGGTGCCTGGCCGCCACCGGCCTCGCTGGGCAGCCCGGCGGTCTGGAAGACGTGGCCGAGGATGAGGCTGATGAGTTTGTTGGCGTGGAACGCGGAGTCTGAGTAGAGGGCGTGGGGGTGGAACATGCCGCCGACGCGCAGGGCGAGGGCCAGGAGGGTGAGGGCGAGTACCTGGCGGGTGAAGGGCGCGGCGGTTCCTTGTTTTCTGGTGGCGGCCCAGCCTACGGCGGCGATGAGGGCGCTGGCGAGGCTGGTACCGGCCAGGATCGGGGTGACGATGGCGATTTCGGGGCGGGCGAGGGCGAGGGCGAGGGTGGCGGAGAGGGTGAGTACGGCGGCGAGGGCGTAGCTCAGGCGCGGGCCGACGCTGAGGATGCGGGCGACGCCGTAAGCGGTGGCGACGGTGATGGTGAGCCAGCCGAGTTGGGGCCACGCCGGGGCACGTGGGCCGCCCCCGGTCTGGGCGACCCGTAGCTCGTAGAGGACAAACCCTAGCTCGCGTGGGTCGCCCTGGGCGATGAAGGGCTGTGTGTGCATGGTGACGCGCAGGTCGCCCGACGAGTCGGCGGGGGCGAGGATGTGGTAGCGCCGGATCGTGTGCGGGGGGAGATCGACGATCAATGCGGGGCCAGCCCCGACGTGCCAGGTGCTGGGGGTGGGGACGGGGCCGGGCTGGCCACGGGCGACGATCTCGACTGCGTAGAGGCCGCCGCCCAGGCCGGGGATTGCCGCTGTCGTGTCTGCGCTCGTCCAGCGGTAGGGGCGCTCTCCCGGCGCGAGGATCTGCCACCACCAGCACTGGCGGGTTGTGGTACCGGGGCAGTTGCTGCTGTCCGGTGGCTCTGATCCATTGATCTGGTGCAGGAAGGGGTCTTCGTCGAAGCGGCGCTGGTGGGCCACGTCTCCGCCGAGGAGCAGGGTGTGGCGGGTGGGCACCTGGTAGGCGATGATCCAGAGGATGAGAGGCAGGAGGTAGCAGGCAATCTGGAGAGACGCCCCGCCGGGGCGTCTGTCGCCCGTACAGACGCCCCGCCGGGGCGTCTCTACCGTAGAGACGCCCCACCGGGGCGTCTCTACCTTCATTTTTGGCTCCAGGTGATGACGATCACCCCGGCGACGATGATACATGCGCCGAGGATGCGGGTGGGGCTGATCGTCTCGTGCAGCAGGAAGCGCGAGGGGATGAGCAGGATGACGTAGTTCATGGCGAGCAGCGGGTAGGCGAAGGAGAGCTCGACCCGCGAGATCACGCCGAGCCAGAAGAGTGAGCCGCCGAAGACCAGGGCGAAGCCCAGGAGGACGCGCCAGTCGGTGAAGGTGCTGAAGAGGACAGCGGGCGAGGGCGAGAATGCGCCGACTCGCTCGGTGACGTGGGTGATGCCGACCTTGAGCATCACCTCGCCGATGACGGTGAGGACGCAGGCGGTGATCAGCAGGCCGTAGACGAGGAACATGGCGCTTCTCTGTGTAGGGTGCGTAGATGTCATTGGCTGCGCTTCAGCACATAGACGGCATAGTCGCAGATACCCGAGCGGATCGGGTAGGAGTGTTCGACGGTGAAACCGGGGCCGAAGATCGCCCGGTAGTCGGCCTCGGAGCGGATGTAGCCGCCCCGGTCGAGCCAGTGCATCAGGTGGCCCGCGAGGTTCCAGGGGTTGGGCGGGGGGATGTCCTCCATC
This sequence comes from uncultured Oscillochloris sp., assembly GCA_903877945.1. GTDB lineage: Bacteria > Chloroflexota > Chloroflexia > Chloroflexales > Chloroflexaceae > Oscillochloris. The sequence continues at coordinate 12,894 of CAIRFY010000027.1, forward strand.
ACCAGGGCGGTTGCGCCGGGGCGCAGGGCGCGGTGGATCTCGGCCAGCGCCGCCGAGGCGATCTCGTCGGGCAGGTGGTGGATCACGCCGACCACCAGGGCAGCGTCGAAGCTGGCGTCGGCCAGGGCCAGGCGCTCGCCACTGGTAGCTAGGTAACTGCCGGGGCGGTGCTGCCCTGCGAAGCGCAGGTAGGTGGTGGAGAGATCGATGCCAACGTAGCGTTCGGGCGGGAAGAGATCGGCGAACTCGCCGGTGCCGCAGCCGAAGTCGAGGAAGCGGCGGCTGTCGCCGGCCCACGGGCGCAGCTCGCGGGCGATGGCGAGGCGCTCGCCGTGAAACCCGGCCTCGACGATCCAGCGCAAGATGTTCCACAGCGTCGGCGTGGCGCTGAGCGTGTCGAGCAGAGTGTCAGTGGGTGAGGTTGTCATAAGATGTTCATGAGGCGGACTCAATGGCGGAGATGCCCGCATGCGCTGGGTTCCGCTGCGGCCTGGGCGAACGTGCCAGAGTGGGCCAGACAGATGATCGAGAGGCCGAAGGGCATCCTCCCGCCCATGCCGATCCACGCCGCCTCCAGGGCCATCGGCCAGCGCAGGGCGGCGTTGACCAGGGGCGCGGGCGCGCCCATCGCCGACTGGTCGCCTCGGTCGGGGGTGACGCGCTCCAGCAGGCGCTGGGCCAGGGGGATGGGGAACAGCAGGCTAAGGGCGTAGCTCGTGCGCTCGACGAAGAACCCGGCATCGACAAGAAGTTGCCTGGCCGCACGGGCAGTGTAGCGGCGGCGGGTATGAACCTGGCGGTCGTGGCGCGAGCGCAGGAACTCGTAGGCAGGCAGGCGCATGAGCAGCCACCCGCCGGGCCGCAAGACGCGGCGGGCCTCGGCGAGGGCCGTGGCCTCGCTGGGTACGGCGCGGTGGTAGAGCACATCGAAGGACGTCACGAGGTCAAAGCTCGCATCGGCGAAGGGCAGCGCGAGAACCGAGCCTTGCGTAAACATGCCGGGGATGCGCCCAGCCCCGAGCCGGGCCGCGTCAGCGCTGTAGTCGAGGCCGACCACCGCGCCGTAGCGCCGAAGAAAGAGCGCGTCGCCGCCGGTGCCGCAGCCAGCGTCGAGGATGCGCAACCCCGACCGCCCGCGCAGCACCGGGTCGAGCAGGGCTGCGTTGATTGCACGCATGCCGCCGTACCACCAGTGGCTCAGTTCGACGGCGGACATCACTTCGTACTCGGTCTTTTCCATATGAGGGTACAGGGACAGCGTGCAGGAAGACACCGAGGGCGAACTATAGCAGAAGCCGGGAGCCTACGCAAGGTGTTTCTTGGAGACCCTCAGGGCGTGTGCAAAGTCACCCTCCGGCCCTCACCCCCTGCCCCTCTCCCTCACGGGGAGAGGGGAGATTCCGCACCAGGACGCATCCGACTCCCCCTCCGGCCCTCACCCCCTGCCCCTCTCCCTAGTTCAAAGGGGGGGGCTGAACAGCGATATTGGTCATTGTGACGGGCAATGGATATGCATCAAGATTCTGTCATCACTTATCGGCAAGGGTTC
>CAIRFY010000028.1 GCA_903877945.1 uncultured Oscillochloris sp.
ATCGCCTCGTCGCATCCTTGCCTCATCGCCACACTGTAAAGCGGAGACGCGATGAGGCGAGGATGCGATGCTATCGCCTCGTCGCATCCTCGCCTCCTCGCCACACTGTAAAGCGGAGACGCGAGGAGGCGAGGATGCGATGCTATCGCCTCGTCGCATCCTCGTCGCATCCTCGCCTCATCGCCACACTGTAAAGCTGAAACCTGGCACTTGAAACCTTGTCTAAGGAGGGCAATGATGATCGCACTTCGCCATCAAATCGCCATTCCTGTGTCCGGTCGGCCTGTGCTGATGCTGATCGTGGCTGTGTTTCTGCTCGCGGCCCCGCCCCTGGCCCATGTGCGCCCGCCCGCCATCGCCATTCATGCCCCCGCCGTCGCCCCCGACTTCGGCAGGCTGCCCCTGGCCTTTGTGCCTAACGCGGGCCAGGCCGCCCCCGCCGATCCTCGTCCTGCGCCACGCCGACAAAGGCGGGATCACCCTGGTTCCCTACGCGGTCGAAGATCACGGCCAGGGCGTCTTCTGGGTCAAGGTCTACGATCCTAACGCCCACAATCAGCTCAACCGCTCCGTCGTGATCGATACCAGCGCCAATACCTGGAGCTACGATACCGGCGGCAGCCTGGGTATTTGGAGCGGCGACGCCAGTTCCCACACCCTCGGCATGGTGCCCATCTCCGCCTACGCCGCGCTCTCCGCGTGCCCCTTCTGCGCCAGTAGCCCGTCTACCGGCCAAGTTTGGCTCAGCGGCGGCGGCCATCTGCGCATCAGCGACTCACAGGGGCGGCGGATCGGCTACCTCGGCGGCCAGTTCGTTAGCGAGATCCCCGGCGCAACCTTCGCTCCCGTTGACGGCGGGATGGGCCTGGCCCCCGAGCCGATCTACACCCTGCCCCTCACCGCAACCGACACGATCCTGCTCGACGGCCAGACTCTTACCCAAAACCAGACGGCGACCGTGACCCAGTTCGGGCCGGGCTACGCCGCTGGCGTCGCGGACGTCCCCGTCGGCCCGAGCGCATCCAGCCAGATCACCGTCACCGCTGACGGTAACGCCGTCACCTACCAGCCCAGCATTACGGGCACGGCGACGCTGATGCTCGCCCTGGATGGTACGGACGCCAGTTCTCACCTGCGCCTCAGCGGGATTGACGTAGGGGCTGGGCAGAGCGTCACCCTCAGCGCCAATCCGGCCCATACGCAGCTCACCTTCACGGGTAGCCCGATCAGTGGCACATACGACCTCAGCGTGATCCGGTTCAGCGCGGCGGGCACGCAGATCTTCTGGCACGCAGCCATCAGCAGCGCAGCAACCGACACGCAGTACGTGGACTACGGCGCGTGGGACGGCAACGGGCCACTCAGTCTGCGCATTGACCACGGCAGCGACGGCAGCATTGATCAGACCATCGCCCTCACCAACCAGGTTCAGCGGGTTTACGTGCCGCTTATGATACGGTGAGACAAGGTTTCAGGTGCCAGGTTTCAGGTTTACCGTTCGTAGCGCGGGCTTCCATCCGGCGGTCGTACTCCTGACCGCCTGGAAGGCGGTGCTACATTCATTGCACACTGTCACGCTGTTCTGAACCATATCTAACAAAACATGAACCCTAACCCGCCGCCCCAAGGCTCGACGCCACAAAGGCCGCGTGCAGGTTCGCGAAGTCGTAGATCTGGGGGTAGAGGTTGCGGTAGGTGTGCATAAAAAAATCGCGATTCGCGCCGTAGGCGCTCACCCTGATCTCTGTTGAAACTCTTTACACATCCCCAGGACACGAGGACATAAAGTCAAAATGACATTAAGACGATTCTGAGGAGAACAAACGGGCGAGACGAAAACCGTGGCCGTCGAGGTTGTCGTTAGGGTTGAAGTAGTGGCGCGCCCCGCACCGGGCATTGGTTCGAGCAAAACGCCAAGATCCGCCTCTTAGCACATACGTTCGTCGCTCCCAATTCGGCGAAGTGTAAATACTTTCCGCCTCCAGGTCGTCCGGTAACGGGTACTCCTGGTACGCCGTCGCGCACCACTCCCAGACATTCCCAGCCAACTCCTCGGCCATACAGTCTGCCATGCTGTGCGGGAAGATGCCCACCGGCGTGGTACTGTTCAGTCCGCTCTCTTGTGTATTCGCCCGGATGTTGCGCTTTATACTCTCATCGGTCGCATCTGTCAAATCGGCTGGCCACTGGCCCCAGGGATATTCGCGGCGACCCAGGCTCGGCTGCCCCGGTGGCACAACAACCGGGTAGGCAGCGGCCCGCTCCCACTCCGGCTCAGTTGGCAGGCGGACGATCTCACCGGCGGCACGCTGCTCGGCGCTGAGGAAGGTCGTATTGGCCCAGGCGGCAAAGGCGCAGACATTCTCCCACGTGACCCCAACCACTGGGTAGGCACCCTCTCCAGGGCGGTAGCGCCGCCCCGGCCAAAGCCTCGGGCGATGACGCTCCACATCCGCTTCGTTACAGGTTTCCAGAAAGCGCAGGTAGAGCCGGTTGGTCACCGGGAA